>NZ_PUWT01000009.1:0-40236 GCF_002968995.1 Photorhabdus hindustanensis | reverse complement strand
TTCAAGACTTTAAAACGTATTTTTTTTGTGATACGGTCTTGTGAGTGCCCACACAGATTGTCTGATTAATTGTTAAAGAGCAGGCTGAATCAAAAAATCATATTCTCGTTCAGCCGGGCTGCGTATACTACGCTGTTCGCCCGCAGAGTCAAGCGCTTATTCGCTTTCTCTCTGCCCGACCTCACAATGTTTATCAGCGTTGTGTCGGTCAGTGGTGGCGCATTATAGGGAGTTCTCTGGCGCTGGCAATAATTATTTTGAAAAAAATTGATCGTTTGATTAATTCCACAGCAACACGCCACCTTATACCTACTTACCAACAGATTTATCCACAAATGGCTAGTTGGATGAAAATTTATCGAGCATCACGCAAACGTTTTCGTTACAATCCGGTGGTTAAAATCATCAAGCGATTTTATCTGACTATATTGAAATGTTATTGCAGTGCCCATTTTTTATGTCCTGATATAGTGGGTTCTTCCCAATAACATGTTACTGCTTACTGCCTTACAAAATCCAAGGGATCAAATCCATGCAACAGCTTCGTCCAATCCGTCGTGCCCTGCTTAGTGTTTCCGATAAATCAGGGGTTGTTGAATTTGCAAAAGCCTTATCTCAACGCGGTGTCGAATTGCTTTCCACTGGTGGCACAGCTCGTTTACTCGCTGAATCAGATCTAAAGGTTACTGAAGTTTCAGATTACACCGGCTTTCCTGAAATGATGGATGGCCGTGTTAAGACGTTGCATCCTAAAGTACATGGCGGAATCCTTGGCCGCCGTGGACAAGATGATGAAATCATGGCACAACACCAAATCTCACCGATCGATATGGTGGTTGTGAATCTATATCCATTCGCCCAGACCGTAGCTAAACCCGATTGCACTTTAGCAGATGCTGTTGAAAACATTGATATCGGCGGCCCAACGATGGTTCGTTCTGCGGCTAAGAACCATAAAGATGTAGCAATTGTGGTTAATAGTAATGATTATGAAAAAATCATTGAAGAGATGGATAACAATCAGGGGTCATTAACACAATCGACCCGCTTCGATTTAGCCATTAAGGCTTTTGAACACACCGCTGCTTATGACAGCATGATTGCTAACTATTTTGGCAAACTGGTTCCTCCTTATTATGGTGATACTACTCAGCCATCAGGACGTTTCCCCCGTACTCTGAATTTGAATTTTATTAAAAAGCAGGATATGCGCTACGGTGAGAACAGTCATCAGGATGCTGCCTTCTATATAGAAGAGAATCTCTCTGAATCATCTATTGCAACTGCAACTCAGTTACAAGGTAAAGCTCTTTCCTATAATAACATTGCAGATACAGATGCAGCCCTGGAATGCGTTAAAGAATTCACAGAACCTGCATGCGTTATTGTTAAGCATGCTAACCCCTGCGGTGTAGCCATTGGGAAAGATATTCACGAAGCTTATGATCGCGCATTCAAAACAGATCCAACCTCCGCTTTCGGCGGTATTATTGCTTTCAACCGTGAACTTGATGCTAAGACCGCACAAACCATTATCGACCGCCAATTTGTAGAGGTGATTATCGCCCCCTCAGTAGATGAAGAGGCACTGCCGATATTGGCTACTAAGCAAAATGTCCGCGTTCTGGTATGTGGTGAATGGGAAACCCGAATTGCTGGCCTTGATTTTAAACGAGTTAATGGAGGTCTGTTGGTACAAGATCGCGATCTTGGGATGGTAGCAGCAACTAACTTACGTGTAGTTTCCAAACGTCAACCTACTGAGCAAGAAATGAAAGATGCTCTGTTCTGCTGGAAGGTTGCTAAATTTGTCAAATCCAATGCCATTGTTTACGCAAAAAATGATATGACCATCGGTATTGGCGCAGGCCAAATGAGCCGTGTCTATTCCGCAAAAATTGCAGGGATCAAAGCAGCCGATGAAGGCTTGGAAGTTCAGGGATGTGCAATGGCGTCTGACGCATTTTTCCCATTCCGTGACGGTATTGATGCCGCCGCAGTTGTCGGCGTGAGTTGCATTATCCAACCCGGCGGTTCAATCCGTGACGACGAAGTGATTGCCGCGGCTGATGAACACGGTATTGCTATGATTTTCACCGGCATGCGCCACTTTCGCCACTAATCAATAAGCAGGAGTTAATCTGATGAATATTTTAATTGTTGGTAGCGGTGGACGCGAACATGCTCTGGCATGGAAAGCAGCCCAATCTCCTTTAGCTGATAAAGTCTATGTCGCTCCAGGAAATGCGGGAACGGCTCTAGAAAGCAATCTCGAAAATATTGACATCTCAGCGACAGATATCAACGGCTTGTTGGTATTTGCACAAAGCCATGATATTGGGCTGACTATCGTTGGCCCGGAAGCGCCATTGGTGATGGGTATTGTCGATGCATTCCAAAAAGCCGGGTTAACTATTTTTGGCCCAACTCAGGCGGCCGCTCAATTAGAAGGTTCAAAAGCCTTCACCAAAGATTTTCTGGCGCGCCATCAAATCCCAACTGCGGCTTACCAGAATTTCACAGAAATCGAACCGGCTCTTGCTTACCTGGATAAAGTCGGCGTCCCTATTGTTATAAAAGCTGACGGGCTGGCTGCGGGTAAAGGTGTGATTGTTGCGATGACACTGGAAGAAGCCCAATCCGCCATCAAAGATATGCTAGCAGGAAATGCGTTTGGTGATGCAGGCCACCGTATTGTTATTGAAGAACTTTTAACGGGTGAAGAAGCTAGTTTTATCGTTATGGTCGATGGCAAGAATGTTATTCCAATGGCGACCAGTCAGGATCATAAACGCATAGGTGACGGTGACACGGGTCCAAATACCGGCGGTATGGGAGCCTATTCTCCCGCTGCGGTCGTCACCGATGAAATCCACCAACGTATTATGGAAGAGATTATTTATCCTACCGTTAATGGTATGGCTGCTGAGGATCATGTCTATACCGGTTTTCTTTATGCTGGCTTGATGATCAACGAAAATGGCGAACCAAAAGTCATTGAATTTAACTGTCGCTTTGGTGATCCGGAAACTCAACCCATCATGATGCGTATGCGCTCTGATCTTGTTGAACTCTGTCTAGCTGGTGCAAAAGGAGAGCTTGCGGGTAAAACTTCTCATTGGGATGAACGCCCTGCTCTGGGTGTGGTACTCGCTGCCGGCGGGTATCCTGCTGATTATCACAAAGGGGATATTATTCATGGCTTGCCCCAACAAGAAAATGAAAGTAGCAAGGTTTTCCATGCAGGTACGGCAGTGAAAGGTAGTGAAGTTATTACCGCCGGTGGACGCGTTCTGTGTGTTACAGCATTGGGTGAAACCATTATAGATGCACAGAAAAATGCCTACCAACAAGCAGAAGAGATTGAATGGAATAACTGTTTTTACCGTAAGGATATCGGATATCGAGCAATTAACCGATTGAAGTAATCATAAAACTGACGAAGGTCAGAGGCTGTCCTTCGTCGGTTCCCAACGACAAAAGTCATTATTGGCTACCAACAATAATTCTCGGCCAACAGGCGCTTCCAACCAAGCAATGGTTAATTGGCCGTAGCTGCTTTTTTCGCGCTGTTCAAGCCATGACCTCGCGTAAGGTTCAAACTCTACAGAAATCGTTTCACCTGCACAGGTAGTAACTTTACCGTTATTCCAGTGCCCTTGCATCAAACGTACATTTCCCACGATCAACGCGTCACTTAATTCAAGCGTTCGTTTAGCGTCAAACTGCATACGAACAATATCATCGCTGGAGAGGAGTTCACGCCGCGCTTTCGACTGCTTTTGCATAAAAATCACCTCACCGGATTTATCCAAACGAAGTTGTTCAGACAGTGGATTTTTATCACTCAAAATTTCACGACGAATTTGGCGCAAATCGCCCTGTTTATATTCATAAAAAGTCACAACGGTATTGTCATTACGGTAGGGGCTGTAAACACTCATCAGCACCCGAGGTTTACTATCCTGATCGTTGAGACGCCACAAGCGGACAACGCCATCATCTGCAATGAATCCACTTGCGCTGAAAGAAGGTTGTTTAGGTTGATTGGTACAGGCGCTGAGCGCGAAGACGAATCCTAGTGTCATCAGCCCCTGACGAACCAACAAAAGGGGATAAATAATACCCCTTCTATTTTTTCTTTTTTGCAATGAAATTATTTAACTGCGTCTTTCAAAGCCTTACCAGCAGAGAAAGCAGGTACGTTTGCAGCCGCGATTGTAATTTCTTTACCGGTTTGCGGGTTACGACCCGTACGTTCTGCACGATGGTTAACTTTGAAAGTCCCAAAACCTACCAGTTGTACTGAATCACCCGCTTTCAGGGATTCGGTGATTGCATTCAAAGTTGATTCCAGAGCAGCCTTTGCCTGAGCTTTAGTCAGGTCTGTGCTTTCTGCGATTGCATCAACTAATTCAGTCTTATTCATAGATTATCCTTACAGTGTGTTTATCGTTTGCAAAGCATCGAGTGCGACGGATATGCCGAATGACAGCACCCCTGCATACACGCACCGATAGCCACTTCTTTTCACCCCCCAAATGTAGAACAGAGTGGGGGCAAAAGTGAAGCCTTTGAACATGGCATTTAAAGCATTAAATCACGTTTTTTCACTTTACTGCGTTAAATTTATGCCAATGTTGCTCGTTCCTGACTCCCGGAGGTCAGCTTTCAATCCTTTAATCAACTCAATATCCCGCTCTTCGCAGCTAACCAATAAGCGATAAATTTCCCATTGGATATCCCACTCTTGTTCAATAGCAGGTAACATTTTCAGTTCTTCATCGGTCATTTCTTTCCCGGCCTGAGTCATTTCAAGCATAGCAACGGTGCGAATTGAAATTTCACTCACTGCAATTGCATGCTCCAATGTTTCACCACTCAGACGAGCATGAACAGTTTCCCCTAATGCAATACATGCATCAATCGCCGGGTACACACCGTAAATATCGTAATCATCCGCTGAGGGAATAGCTTGTTCCAACTTTTCCAGCTGATTATCAAAATTCACTTTGGCATCTTTTACAACTAATATTTCCCACACCAAATCCAGAATACGGCGGTAAAGAGCCGGTTCTGCAAACGCCGTCTGAAGACAGAACATCTGGTAATTTGGATACATCCGTTCGCACAGACTTGCCATAAAGGTCAGATGCTGCCAGCTTTCAAGTTTTTCCAGCCGTAAATGTATCGGGTTTCGTAACATTAGTTTTTACTCATTATGCACAATTTGCTCCGCAGTTTACCTGAAATTCAAGAATATCCACACGCTTACACCGAATTTAAGGATTTTTCTGTATCATTCGTTCAAAAAACGACCTATTTGAGGCTGCGCCATCTGCCCAACGGGTTGTTTCAGGCAGCCGATAGCCTTTCATACAACGTTCCACCCATAACAACGCACTATCAAGACTGACTCGGTGCCCTGTAGAAATATACAACGGATTACAACGTTTTTTACTCCGCCATACCCAACCAATCTGCTCTTCTTTATCAATCAAAGGTTGGCAACTGCCGGGCTGTTCTCCCAATAGTTCACTTTCACCACATAAACGACGTTTTGCCACACCAATTGTAGGTACATTTGCTAATAAACCAAAATGGCTGGCAACACCTAAACGGCGTGGATGAGCAATGCCATGACCATCCACCATCACCAGATCAGGTATGTGTTTCAACAACTGCCAGGCAGCCATTAATGCAGGGTATTCACGGAAAGAGAGTAAACCGGGAATATAAGGCAGAGTAGTTTCAATTCGGGCTATCTGATATTCCATCAGTTCAAGGGCAGGATAAGAGAGAACCGCTATCGCTGCGCGGGTGATCGTCCCTTGCTGTTCAAAGCCCACATCAGCGCCAGCAATCAATTTAGGTAGGGGAAAATCATCATAGCGGATAACCTGTTGAGCCTTTTCTACTTGTTCCTGACGTAATGCTTTCGTATTAATCATATGCTTACTGATGATATTTAGTTGAAAGGTTATGTACAGCCTCAACAAATACACCTGCGTGTTCCGGCAGTACATCCTGATGGATACCATGACCAAGGTTAAAGACATGACCAGAACCCGCGCCAAAACCTTGCAAAATTGTCGAAACTTCCTGTTCAATGCGCTCTGGAGAAGCGTATAACATGGATGGGTCCATGTTGCCCTGCAAAGCAACTTTATTTCCCACACGACGACGTGCATCGGCAATATCTGTCGTCCAATCCAGACCAAGCGCATCACAACCGGTTTCAGCCATTGCTTCCAGCCATTGTCCGCCACCTTTAGTAAACAGTGTCACCGGCACACGACGACCTTCATTTTCACGGATCAGGCCATCAACAATCTTGTGCATATAATGCAAGGAAAATTCCCGATAATCCCGCCCCGTCAGCACTCCGCCCCAAGTATCAAAAACCATTACAGACTGAGCGCCTGCTTTAATCTGAGCATTGAGATAAAGAATAACGCTGTCTGCCAGCTTATCCAGCAATAGATGCATTACGGCAGGTTCGACATACATCATTTTTTTGATTTTAGTGAATGCCTTACTGCTGCCACCTTCCACCATATAAGTCGCCAGTGTCCACGGACTACCGGAAAAGCCAATTAGAGGAACCTGCCCCGCCAGTGCCTTACGAATCGCACGTACTGCATCCATCACATAACCCAGCTCCATTTCCGGATCAGGCACCGACAGTTTTTCCACATCGGCGCGATTTAAAATGGGAGATTTAAAACGCGGACCTTCACCTGCTTCAAAATAGAGCCCCAGCCCCATAGCATCAGGAATGGTGAGAATATCAGAGAAGAGAATCGCTGCATCTAGCGAATAGCGCCGTAAAGGTTGCAAAGTGACTTCGCAGGCAAGTTCCGTATTTTTACATAGAGAAATAAAATCACCAGCTTCAGCACGGGTAGCTTGATACTCAGGCAAATAACGACCAGCCTGTCTCATCATCCAAACAGGTGTAACATCAACAGGTTGACGTAATAAAGCTCGCAAATAACGGTCGTTTTTCAGCTCATTCATGACAGGCTCCATCTATTTATTGGCCGCAATATAATCTGACTACAATTGATTAGGCGTCATTGTAACATGACAGGTAGATCTCTCCCGTTGAATTGCGCCAAACTGTAGATTACGCATTTCGGCACAGAACAATCGTATCTTCAATCAACCGACGAGCAATAGTATTGGGTGGTGGGATCAATGGCAGTTGCTCATAGTGATACCAATCCGCACTAATCAGCTCTTTCGGATCATGACGGATCTCCCCACTGTCATAATCAGCCAGAAATGCCATCATCAATGAATGAGGAAAAGGCCACGGTTGAGAAGCCACATAACGTAAGTTGCGAATTTTAATATTACTCTCTTCCATCACTTCACGAGCCACAGCTTCTTCCAGTGTTTCACCGACTTCGACAAATCCCGCAAGTACGGTGTAAATGCCTCCACGATGGCGTTGATGTTGAGCCAACAAAATATGATCATCCCGACGAATACCGACAATAATACAAGGCGCTATCTGCGGATAATAACGTTCGTGGCAGTGATGACACAGACAAGCCCATTCACTGACACAATGGTACATTTTATTACCGCAATAACCACAATATTTGTGAGAGCGATAAAACTCCGCCAATTGCACTCCTCGGCCAGCTAATTGAAACAAGCCACGATCATCTTTAACAATCTGCCGTAAAGAAACCATATTTGCAGCCATTTTCTGACGAATAAGCCAAACTTTCTCACCTTGCCACTCACCGATAGGCAAGGCTATTTTTTCTTGTAGTGACCATTGAGTTGCTATTCCAAAAGGTAATTCGCCTTTAGGGAGCCAAATACGATTTTCATCGCTGATAACCCACCAGCCACGTTCTGTACCTGTAATTTGTTGTTGCATCATCACTATGACATCTTAATTTTAATATCTGTATAAATCATACACTTTTTAATCAAAAAAGCGTGCTTTATTATTATCGTCAAGATCGTATTGCCCGCTTTGACAGTAATAGGCATTATTCTCAACTATTAATATTCTTTGGCCCGAGGAGCACAACACCATGCCACAACTGCTTGCCGTGTTTGATCTGGATGACACCTTAATTTCCGGTGATTCCAGCGCTATATGGACCGAGTTTTTATGGGAAAAAGGCATCATTACCGATCCAAGCTTTATTGAAGCAGATAAAAAAATGACGACGGATTACGGCGCAGGCTCACTGGATATGAGTGGTTATCTGGCATTTAGTCTGCAAACACTGCATCAAATTCCACAAGAACAAGTTGATCTTTGGCTGACTGAATTTGTTAACGAAAAAATTAAACCGCGATTTTATCCACAAGCCAAAGCCCTAATTACGGAATATCAACAGCAACAAATTCCAATCATTATTATCTCAGCTACTGTCTCTTTTATTGTAAAAAAGATTGCTACTGAATTGGGTATTCACACGGTACTGGGCATTGATATGGTAATGGAAAATGGCTGTTATACCGGCAAAATAGATGGCATTGCGACTTTTCGTGAAGGTAAAGTAAAACGGATAAAACAGTGGCTGGAACAGCAAAATAGCCATCCTGAAATTATCCGCTTTTACAGTGATTCAATTAATGATCTCCCAATGTGTCAGTTTGCCGACGAAGTAATTACAGTCAATGCCGATGCCCGTTTAAAAGCCGAAGCACAACAACATGGCTGGAAACAATTAATCTGGTCACTGTAAATACTTTCAATCAGTAATGGGTTTATGGTTTCCATAATTACCCGTTATCTTTCAACAGACAACCCAATTGCTGGGGAGAATATTGCAATAAAATTGAGGTCTTGACGAAACAGAACAAGTCATTTTGTTTCCGCAAACAACCCACCTAATCGCGTTCCCTATGCTCTTAAGGTGTCATTTCGCTCCCTATAAATAAAAACAAAAATGCCGATCTTGAATATCGGCATTTTACTGTAAAAGAGAAGATGAATTTAATGCTTTAACGCTTCAATTCTATCCCGGCTCAGTCCGGTACTGGTGACAATAATGTCCAAACTCACGCCATGCCGCAATAAGGCACGAGCCGTTTCCACTTTACCTTTCTCTCGGCCTAGTTCAATACCTTCTTCTCGACCTAGTTCAATACCACGCTCAAGCCCTTTTTGTTCAAGCTGTTCTGCAATAGTCATCAACATCGTTTCATGCTCCGGAGATTGTTCAATCAGTTGATGGACAAATTGGGAGAGATCCAGCGTATGCCCATTCAGTAAAAATAAAAACAAAAATGCCGATCTTGAATATCGGCATTTTACTGTAAAAGAGAAGATTAATTTAATGCTTTAACGCTTCAATTTTATCCCGGCTCAGTCCGGTACTGGTGACAATAATGTCTAAACTCACGCCATGCCGTAATAAGGCACGAGCCGTTTCCACTTTACCTTTCTCTCGGCCTAGTTCAATACCTTCCTCTCGACCTAGCTCAATACCTTTCTCTCGGCCTAGCTCAATACCTTCTTCTCGGCCTAGTTCAATACCACGCTCAAGCCCTTTTTGTTCAAGCTGTTCTGCAATAGTCATCAACATCGTTTCATGCTCCGGAGATTGTTCAATCAGTTGATGGACAAATTGGGAGAGATCCAGCGTATGCCCATTCAGTAAAATATAGCGTAACACCACATTGCGCTGCTCGGTTGTATTATACCCTGCATTCAAGAGTTCCACCAATTGGAGGAGCCATTCCTGCATATCCCGGCAGCGAATGTGTTTTTGCACCAGTTCCATCAGGGCAACGCCTTTATGCGTCAGGATCTCTTCATCGCTGAGCGCACTGACGTCCACCAACGGAAACGCCTGATGGTATAAACGGGCAGCCTGTTCAGGGAGCGTAAAACAATCCAGCCACCGGTTTGAATAAGGATACGGCCGAACCTCCCCATGATAAAACAGCAGCGGCGCCACCAAAGGGAGTTCAGTATGGCCTTTCTTCAGGTGGGCCGCCATTGCTAACATGGCATAATACATCAGCCGCCAGGCCATCAGCGGGTCAGGGGTAGACTGATGCTCAATCAGACAATAGATATAGCCCTGTCCCCGGACCGTTTCAACCGAATACAGCACATCACTGTGCAGTTGACGTAAATGCCGATCCACAAAACTGCCGGACTCCAGTTTCAATGTGGCTAAATCACACAACAACTGAACCTCTTCGGGCAGATAAAGGGATAAAAACTCTTTGGCCGTTTCAGGCTGCGTTAAAAAATGCTTGAATAACGAATCATGGTGAGGCTGTTTTTCTTTCTTTGCCACAATCTTGTTTCTCTGTCTTTATCAGTTAGTCATTACCACTCATTGTCAAGGTATAGTATTTCTACCAAGTTACAAAAAACATTGTCTCAGATTTCCTCAGGCAAATCTTTATCGAATGCATTAATAGAAGAGCCTAAAAAATCAAATATCAGAAAATAAAAAACGATAAAATATTATATTTACAACAACTACTTTATGAAACCCATTCATTTCAATGAGTTTTAACCTGCATTCTCATAATAACATCCCCCCTCATCAAAATATTTATTACTTATCTGTCCGTTAATCTTGGATGTTCAGATCGAAAAAATTGGACTAAATTCCCGCCAGATGATCTATTATCTCTTTTGTATCCAAGAATTTTTTCAATGCAGTATTAAACCGTAATCTAATTTCTTCCTCATAAATATCGAAATATATATTAGACATTTTATATAAAATTTGACAAATACAGTTAGGTACAAAATAGGCATGAAATATATCGAACATTGGTCCACCATCTTCATGAAACAACCCAACCCGACAATGGTAATTTAACTTTAACCACTTTAGATGAATCAAAGTTTTTCATGCCTTATTTCCTTAACAAGTTGTAGTTAAAAAATTAATGCTTAGCCAAACATTATTTAACATAAGGAAATTTTTCCATTTATTCACTAAAAAATTAATAAACATGATAAATCGATCACAAAACAATCAGCAACATAGCTAAAAACAATTAACCTGGTCACTGTAAATACTTTCAATCAGTAAGGGTTGTAGTTTTCATAATCCCTTCTATACTACTGTTTGTTTTCTTGTCGGAGTGCCTAGAGTAAGCTGTTTTATCGCAGCATACACAGGCTGAGACCGTTAATTCGGGATCCGCGGAACCTGATCGGGTTAATACCTGCGAAGGGAACAAGAGTAATCAACCGCTGTCGGTCCACCCAATTTTTTACGGGCCTGTCTAGCCATCAACCATTACTCCCTGCGAGCTCCAGACAAGCAACTTTCCCAATAACACAGTTAGGAATTTGCTATGTCTCATAATACTTTTATCCCTACAACCGATATTTCACCAAAACCCAATCCGGCACGCCCGCGTAAAGCTCAACGCGATGCTGCTCAGGAATTTATTAATTCTATTCAAGGCGTGACATTCCCAAATTCACGACGTATTTATCTGCAAGGTTCACACGAAGATATTCAGGTTCCAATGCGCGAAATTCAGTTATCGCCCACGTTAATTGGCGGAACCAAAGAAGAACCTCAGTATGAGGAAAATGAAGCCATTCCGATTTATGATACTTCCGGCGCTTATGGCGATCCTGATGCCAAACTGGATGTACATATAGGGTTAACCAAGCTACGCCAACCGTGGATCGATGAACGCCAAGATACTGAACCTGTTGCCTCCCTCGGCTCCGATTTTACTCAGCAACGCCTGGCGGATGCCGGTCTCGATCATTTACGTTTCAATCATCGCCCCCATCCATTAAAAGCCCATGAAGGCAAATGCGTTACTCAACTGCACTATGCCCGTAAAGGCATCATCACGCCGGAAATGGAATTTATCGCACTGCGGGAAAATATGGGACGTGAACGTATCCACGGTGATGTGTTACGCCAACAACATGCCGGACAAAGTTTTGGCGCTCAGTTGCCGGAAAATATCACGCCAGAATTTGTCCGTCAGGAAGTCGCAGCCGGTCGGGCCATTATTCCTGCCAATATTAATCACCCTGAATCAGAACCGATGATTATTGGCCGCAATTTTCTGGTGAAGGTTAACGCTAATATCGGTAACTCTTCCGTCACCTCTTCTATTGAGGAAGAAGTAGAAAAGTTAATCTGGTCTACTCGCTGGGGCGCAGATACGGTCATGGATCTCTCCACAGGCCGTTATATCCACGAAACCCGCGAATGGATCTTACGTAATAGCCCGGTACCTATCGGCACAGTCCCTATTTATCAGGCGCTGGAGAAAGTCAATGGCGTCGCGGAAAATCTCACCTGGGAAATGTTCCGTGATACCTTGCTGGAACAAGCGGAACAAGGAGTTGATTACTTCACCATTCATGCCGGTGTATTACTGCGCTATGTACCGATGACAGCCAAACGCCTCACCGGGATTGTCTCCCGCGGTGGTTCAATTATAGCGAAATGGTGTCTGTCTCATCATCAAGAAAACTTCCTCTACCAACATTTCCATGAAATTTGTGAAATCTGCGCCGCTTATGATGTTTCCCTATCATTGGGAGACGGTCTGCGCCCCGGTTCTATTCAGGATGCTAATGATGAAGCGCAGTTTGCAGAACTGCACACATTAGGTGAACTGACTAAAATTGCCTGGGAATATGATGTTCAGGTGATGATAGAAGGTCCTGGGCATATTCCTATGCAGATGATCCGCCGCAATATAACGGAAGAATTAGAGCATTGTCACGAAGCCCCTTTCTATACTCTTGGCCCACTGACAACAGATATTGCACCGGGTTATGACCATTTTACTTCCGGTATCGGCGCAGCCATGATTGGCTGGTTTGGCTGCGCCATGCTCTGTTATGTGACGCCAAAAGAGCATCTCGGTTTGCCAAACAAAGACGATGTTAAACAAGGGCTGATTACCTACAAAATCGCTGCTCATGCCGCCGATCTCGCCAAAGGTCATCCCGGCGCACAAATCCGCGATAACGCGATGTCCAAAGCACGTTTTGAATTTCGTTGGGAAGATCAATTTAATCTGGCGCTCGATCCCGATACTGCTCGCGCCTATCACGATGAAACTTTGCCACAAGCGTCCGGAAAAATTGCGCATTTCTGTTCTATGTGTGGACCTAAATTCTGCTCTATGAAGATTTCTCAGGAAGTACGCGATTATGCCGCAGGTATGGAACAGATGTCTGAAGCATTCCGCGCCCACGGTGGCGAGTTGTATCACAGCGTAGAGGATGTATCCCATGAACAATCTGCCTAACGCGCCATTTGCCCCAACTGAATACAAATTGGGCCTATATCCCGTCGTGGATTCGCTAGAGTGGATTTCCCGTTTGTTAAAAGCAGGCGTCACCACAATTCAGTTGAGAATTAAAGATCGACCAGAAGATCAGGTGGAAGAAGATATTCAGCAAGCCATTATGCTCAGTCGCCAATACAACGCTCGTTTGTTTATCAACGACTACTGGCGACTGGCAATAAAGCACGGCGCTTATGGTGTCCATCTTGGGCAGGAAGATTTAGTTATCGCTGATCTGAACGCCATCCAAACAGCGGGATTGCGGTTAGGAATCTCTACCCACGATGAACAAGAGCTGACTCGAGCAAAATCCCTGCGTCCATCTTATATCGCTCTCGGCCATATTTTCCCAACCACGACCAAAGAGATGCCATCTTCCCCGCAAGGACTGGCAGCCCTGAAACGGCAGGTAGAAAGCACGCCAGACTATCCCACTGTCGCCATCGGAGGCATCTCTCTTGAACGCGTACCGGATGTCATTGCAACGGGAGTCGGCAGTGTGGCGCTGGTTAGTGCCATTACCAAAGCAAAAGATTGGCGTCAGGCAACCGCACAACTGCTTCATCTGGTTGAAGGCGTTGAATTGAAGGGATAGAGAGGTTCTTATGTTGAATGATCAAGAATTTATGCGTTACAGCCGACAACTGTTACTCGAAGATATCGGCCCGGAAGGGCAGGAAAAACTGAAATCCAGCCGCGTACTGATTGTCGGACTGGGAGGGCTAGGCGCTCCCGCTTCTCTCTATCTGGCCGGGGCAGGTGTGGGAACAATTTATCTCGCTGATGATGACCAATTGCACATTTCCAATTTACAACGGCAAATACTTTACCGCACCGAAGAGATCCCTGCCGCAAAAGCTGAACTTGCAGCCAATCAACTCAATGCATTGAATCCGCTGATAAGAACAATGGTCCTTAATCAACGACAGGACCTGGAATCTCTGACAACAATCGTGAAGCAAGTCGATCTGGTTCTCGATTGCTGTGACAACATGACAACCCGCCACGCTATCAATGCCGCTTGTGTGGCAACACGAAAGCCATTGATTAGCGGCAGTGCTGTCGGTTTTAGCGGCCAACTTATGGTATTTGAACCCCCTTATCTTCATGGCTGCTATAGCTGTCTCTACCCTGAACAGGAAGAACCACTACGAAATTGCCGGACTGCGGGTGTATTAGGTCCGGTAGTCGGTATCATCGGCACATTACAGGCATTGGAAGCCATCAAAATGTTAACCGGGCTTCCTTCCCCGTTAAGCGGCAAGCTCCGACTGTTTGATGGTAAACAGCAAAGCTGGAGCACACTACAACTTAACCCGTCGCAACAATGCCCGATTTGCAGAGATATTGCATGAAAATTACGGTAAACGACCAGCCGATGGAGCTTATGGCTCCTCTGGCTATACAGCAATTGCTAGAACAACTTAAACAAACACAACCGGGAATGGCACTGGCTATTAATCAAACCATTATTCCGCGTTCAGAGTGGAATACGCATCAGATCAATGATGGAGACAATATCCTTTTATTTCAGGCTATTGCTGGAGGTTGATATGTTAAAAATTGCTGATACGACTTTTCATTCCCGCCTATTTACCGGTACAGGCAAATTCGCCAATGCAAATGTAATGACTCAAGCTATAGCCGCCTCCGGCAGTCAGCTTGTCACGATGGCAATGAAACGCATTGATTTGCAAAGCGGTAATGACGCTATTTTGGCGCCATTGCAAAAACTTGGCGTCAAATTGCTGCCAAATACTTCTGGGGCCAAAACCGCAGAAGAGGCTCTGTTTGCCGCCCGTCTGGCCCGTGAAGCACTGGCAACCAACTGGATCAAACTGGAGATCCACCCGGATGTGAAATACTTATTGCCTGACCCGGTTGAAACACTCAAAGGCGCGGAAATGTTGGTCAAAGATGGGTTTGTCGTTCTGCCCTATTGCAGTGCTGATCCCGTTTTGTGTAAACGTCTGGAAGAGGTGGGTTGCGCGGCGGTCATGCCTTTAGGCGCACCGATCGGCTCTAATCAAGGGCTACTAACGCGAGATTTCCTGCAAATTATTATCGAGCAAGCACAAGTGCCGGTGGTTATTGATGCCGGCATCGGCGCACCAAGCCATGCGCTGGAAGCGATTGAACTAGGAGCTGATGCCGTATTAGTCAACACCGCAATTGCCGTTGCACGAGATCCCATAAAAATGGCTCAAGCTTTTAAAATGGCGATTGAAGCAGGCGAATTATCCTCTCAAGCTGGTCTGGCAAGTCCAAAACAACATGCTGTTGCATCCAGCCCGCTGACTGATTTCCTGAGAGTGTTGTGATGACAAATCATCTTACAAACAGCCATTTTAGTTACCGCTGGCAGCAGTTGGACTGGGATGACATTACCCTTCGCATTAATAGCAAAACCGCGCAGGATGTTGAACAGGCATTAAGCAACAACAAATTAAATCTGGACGATTTCATGGCTTTGCTCTCTCCGGCTGCGAAATCCTATATCGAACCACTGGCACAACGGGCACAGAAACTGACTCGTCAACGCTTCGGTAACACCGTCGGTTTTTATGTGCCGCTCTATCTCTCCAATTTGTGTGCCAATGACTGCACCTATTGCGGGTTCTCAATGAGTAACCGCATCAAACGCAAGACACTGAATAAAGATGAAATTATTGCCGAATGTCAGGCGATTAAAGCGCTGGGCTTCGACAATCTGTTATTAGTCACCGGAGAACATCAGGGCAAGGTCGGTATGGATTATTTCCGCCGCTATCTGCCACTTATCCGCGAATATTTCAGCTCAATAATGATGGAAGTCCAGCCTATGACACAGGAAGAGTACTCAGAATTAAAAACGCTGGGGCTAGATGGTGTGATGGTTTATCAGGAAACCTATCATGAGCCAACTTACCTGTTGCATCATCTACGGGGTAAGAAACGGGATTTTCACTGGCGACTACAAACACCCGATCGTCTTGGTCGGGCAAAAATCGATAAAATCGGTTTAGGAGCGCTAATTGGCCTCTCTAATCATTGGCGGACAGACTGCTATATGGTGGCGGAGCATTTATTCTTTCTACAACGTACATATTGGCAGAGCCGTTACTCTATTTCATTCCCACGTTTGCGACCTTGTGCTGGAGGCATTGAGCCTGCATCGCTGATGAGTGAAGCAGAACTGGTACAACTGATTTGTGCTTTTCGTTTATTGGCGCCAGATGTTGAGCTTTCTATTTCTACCCGCGAATCTCCATTCTTCCGCGATCATGTCATACCACTAGCGATTAATAATGTTAGTGCCGGTTCTAAAACCCAACCCGGTGGTTACGCAGATAATAGCCGCGAAGAATTGGAACAATTTATGCCGCATGATAACCGTTCTGTTTATCAGGTCGCGGAAGTATTAATTAAAGCCGGGTTACAACCTGTCTGGAAAGATTGGGATGGTTATTTAGGCCGATAATTTAATTTTCTCTCTTCTCAAATAATTCGATTTTAAGTAAAAGCCCTTAATAGGTAATAACTCCAGAAAAATAGGATTTAATATAGAAAACTGTCTGGTGCTAATACCAGACAGTAATATAACTCGATGAGATAAACAATAAAACAACTCTCATTTAAAATATATTTTCTGAATTTTGAATAAGAACTTCCCAATCGAATTCGCCTACTATTTCAACACAATTACTTTGCGCAAACTTAAATTTAACCTTTAATATACAAATAAATTACTTATCAAGATACAAATTATCCACATAAAGAAAAAAATCGTACATCTTAATATTCATTAAATAGGCAATACATTCTTCATAGACAGATTAATTACCTATTTCCAGAATGGCATTCAACATTAAACTCCAATTAATACCGAAAAATAGCGATAAAACTAAATAAAATACACCACACATATTGAAATTCACCCTAATTTATTCCATATTTTTATTAATTTACACAAATTACAATTCACCACCAACAAAAAATACAATTGAGTATTATCCCATTATTGATAAAGTGCCCCCCCGAAAAACAAAGCGCTGAAAGAAATTAAACTCATTTCTATCTATTTAAAAAGGACTAATATATGAACGTACAAGAAATCCTGAATAATGAAGATTATTCTGATAGCAAGAAAAACTCTCATAAAGAACTGGTAAACGGCTCATTCGAAGAAGGATATAACGGCTGGAGAATCCCAGCTCCTGAATCAGTAGAAATCTTATCTGAAAATGGCGTGCACTTTATCAGAATCCAAAGCGTTACCGGTTCAGGCGTCATTGATCAAATTATCGAAGGATTAGAACCTAACACTAAATATAAACTAACCGGTACAGCTCGCGTATCAGCAGAATGGGCCTCATCAGCTTATTTTGGTTTACAGAGCCATACCGATGGCCCCAACTCTTTTGCTGTAAACAGCACCGATTTTACAACAGGTTCGGTAGAATTAAGTACAGATCAAAAGGGACTTTTACGCGTTTATTTATTGAAAGACCAAGTTGGCCCTCGCCCAGATGGAGAAACCGCTGACTTTACCGGTTTTATTTTAGAGAAAGCCTAAGCATTTAACTTCGATATATTTTAACATTTTAAACACCCAGAGTTAACTGCTCTGGGTGTTTAAATATAGGTTGAAAAAATAAACTTAAAAATTACAAAGTGATATTTTAACTAGAATATAGCTCAATTATTTAAAAATAAATCCCCATCGTAATAATTTCGTCACCTCATTTATTTTCACACTAATTATCACAGACATAATATTCAATTGAAAAACACCATTGAATATTCCCCCATTATTGCTAAAGTACTTACAGAAAAAATTATTAAGAAAAATAAAATTCAATCGTTATTCATTTAACAGGACTCATATATGGATATGAAGAAAATATTAAATCGCACAGATTATTCTGATACAAAAAACGCTAATAAAGAACTGGTTAATGGCTCATTTGATGAAGGATATAAAGGCTGGAGAATTCCAGCCCCTGAAACTGTAGAAATTTTATCCGAGAATGGGGTTAATTTTCTTAGCATCCAAAGCTATTCCAGCTCTGGCGTCATTGATCAAATTATAACAGGATTAGAACCTAACGTTAGATATAGACTGACGGGTACAGCACGCTTATCGATAAAAAAAAATACCACAAAGGGCATTGCCAGCTTATTTTGGTTTACAGAATCGCACATTTGGCCCCGAATCCTTTGTTGTAAATAGCTTCAATTTTACGACCGGTTCAGTTGAATTAAACACAGATGAAGAGGGACTTTTACGTGTTTACATACTGAAAGAACAATTTGTAGAACTTCCAGAAGAAGCAACTGCTGACTTTACCGGTTTTATTCTAGAAAGAGTTTAAACATCTGACTTGATATATAACACCCGAAGCATATTGCTCCGGGTGCTTTAAAGCATGTCTGGCTAACTTAAATCATGCAATGGTTTTTTTATTGGCGGTGCCAATTGGAAATCAGAAAACCTCACCTGTAATCCGTGCCGTTCTGGAGAACAACACATTGCACCAACAAAGACGGGTTGTTTATCTTCAAAAAAAGGAGCCAACCTCAACAATGGCCACCGTAAACCATCAGTGGAATATTGCAATCTTAAATACCCCTCTTCACGAGTCAAACGTAACCAGAATTTACTAGAATCACCGGGAAATACGCCCATAGACCAATCAGAATGATGACGTGTCAGCACACTACCAATCGTGGCATGACCATCAGAATATTCAATTCCGCCTTTCAGCCAATGTTTCTCATCGATCAATAGCATGACTCCTGCTTGATCGTATAAATGTTCAAAACAGCCTTCAATACAGAGTTGAAAGGTGAAATCATTCTCAACATAACGCCCAAAAACATGGCCATTATGACGTTCAAAGCCATACCATGTTTTCTGCCAAAAGTCGGTCTTATGATCTGTGGTGACATTAAGCCAATCAATGCCACATTGCCAATCGGATGGTTCATTAAGCCAATGATATTGTGACAAACTCATAGGAACTTCCTCTATTATCTTCCGCTCGAATTAATCAATTTATATCCTGCAAATAAGGAAATAGAGAGTAAAGCAATACAAGCAAAAGCGCCGTGTAATGTCACAATATGCGCTAATCCACCAATGATTGCAGGTCCCAGCAAAATCCCTGAATATCCCATTGTAGAAACCGCGGCAACCGCCAGCGAATCAGGCATAATTTTCTGTTGACCAGAAGCGGTAAAAAGCATTGGCGCTATATTGGATAATCCGGCGCCTATCATCAGGAAAGAGAGTCCTAATATCATTGCGGTTGATGCTGAGTAAATAAGAATAAACCCAACAGTCGCCAATAAAGCACTGCTGATAAAAACTCGTTGATGTCCATAAAGGGCAATAATCTTATCACCCATAAAGCGGCCCGATGTCATAGCAATAGCAAACAGGGTATAACCGATACCAGCCTGATGACTACTGATATTATGTACGCTGGTTAATAATATACCGCTCCAGTCCAGCATTGATCCTTCCATGATATAAGCGACAAAACAGAGAAAGCCCAATAAAATCACGATCCCATGAGGCACAGCAAAGAATGGCGTATTACCCGCTTCGGCTTCGTTCAATAACCCGCCCCATACCGGCAATAGCAATAAAATAATCAGTAATACCGCCATTACCATCACCTGGAGAGGAGATATTCCCAGAGACAATAATGCACTCACCGATCCTGCGCCGGCGATCCCGCCCAAACTAAATAACGCGTGAAAGCCAGACATAATTGGCCGCTGAGCCATTTTCTCGACCATGACGGCATGGATATTGACCACAACATCCATTGCCCCAATACCTGCACCAAAGACAAATAAAACGCAAGCCAGTGTCAACGGTGTCGGTAATACACTTAACCCTGGCAACATCACTAGCACGACCAAAGCACATAAAGTGAAAATGTTCCGGCAACCGAAACGTGCGGCTAACATGCCCGCTATTGGCATCATGATGAAAGAACCAATGCCGAACGCCAACATTAGAAGCCCCATAGCGCCATTATCAAGTTGTAACCGTTCTTTAGCTAAAGGAATAAGGGGAGCCCAACTTGCAAGACTAAAACCAGCAATAAAAAAAAGCGGCGCGCGTCGCCATAATGGGTTGTTTTACCAAAGAGATAATATTTTGATCAGACAACTCATGTTCCTTCTATGTCAATAAAATGCCCTCCGCTATCACTAACGGAGAGCATTAAGTTACCCAAAATTAATTTTAGAAAATTGCGGAATATCGGTCAGCGCCCCAATAATACGAGTTGCCTGTTGATACTGTTCCGCAACCGATAAAGCATGGGGCCAAGCATACACATAGGGAATACCTGCCTGCGTTGCTGCTGTAATACCCAAATCGGTATCTTCAATCACTAATGTTTGATGAACATCCATAGACTTCAATTTCAACATAGCAAGATAGGGATCTGGATGAGGTTTCGTCCTCGCAACATCATCACCAGAGATTAAAGCCGGGCTTTCATTCAACTCCAGTAATCCAATATTCGCCAAACAGACTTCCCGCGGCGCAGTAGAAACAAAGCCAAAAGGGATACGGTGCTGTTGTAAGGCCGCTATCAACCTGGAAATCCCTGGACGAAGGTAACTTTTAGACAGCTTATCTTTGTAAACAGAGACGATTTGGGCAGTGATCTCTTGCTGTTGCTGAGCTGGCACCCCAATGTAATCTAACGTTTCCTCCAGACTCAGGCCAATAAGTTGCTGTGGTTGTACATGCTGTGTGTAATCAGGAGCCAAATCACAAAGAACATCAAAGTGCAGTTGTTCACTGTCAACAATGACTCCATCGATATCAAAAATCACATTAAATCTATCCATGTGAAACATTCCATTATTTTAGATCGGAAATACGGATCAGCACTTTACAGTTCGGAGTAAACAGTGGTTTTTGGCTTTTGCACGCAATATCACAACCCACAGTGAGAAAAGCCTGCAAGTAATCATTAAAATCAAAAATTTGGCTGACCAGACGACCAGCTGGAATAACACCATCACGGATCATGGTATAAGCACGCTCAAAACTGTTATTCAGAGAATCAATGGAACCAATCACGGAAAGGCTCTTATCAGCAATTTTCAAGATATCAAGATTGGCATGCTTATCTTTAAGCGCGACATTCAACAATTTTCCGCCAGGCGCCAAATGGTCAAAAATGTATTCGGTTAACTGGCCGGTCGTATCCACACATAGATCGATAAGCGCTAATTTATCACCATATTGTTGCGCCAATGCCTCATCAAAATCAGTATACAGCTCACATTCCGGCGGCAGATTTTCTTTGGCAAATTGAACACGACTTTCGTTTTTCTCGATCATGAAAGCCTTAACGCCTTTGGCATGTAAAGCCCAAATGTAGAGCATTCCCATTGGGCCTGCGCCAGCGACCGCCGCACGAATATTAGTATGAGTAATGCCCAGTTTATCAACCCCGGTCAGTGTGCAACTGAGTGGCTCAGTCAATGATGCCTCTTCCATACTGACATGATCATCCAGCTTTATCAGTGAACTCTCTTTAGCCAGATACTGTTCAGCAAATGCCCCGTCATAGGAAACCCCCGCTTCGGTTCCCAATTTTTTCTCACAATGATTTGGACTACCTGTCTGGCACATCCGACAATGCCCACAGGAATAGGTCGGATTGATAACAACACGGTCCCCCACATTAAAATGAGTGACACTCTTCCCTATTTGCGCAACAACTCCCGTTGTTTCATGGCCCAGAGTGGTTCCCGGAATAGCAACAGGATAAGATCCGGTGATAATCCCAACATCCGTACCACAAACGCCACACACCGCAATATCAACGACAACATCATCAGGCTCAACACAGCGTAACGGTTCAACATCCTGGATTTGCACATCCCACACCCGATTAAATTTAAGTGCTTTCATTACGCTACCTCCTTGTTGTCAAACATATTTAATGTCATATCAGCAAAAGTCAGATCAAGTTTATGCAGAATTTCGTTTAAATGTTCCTGAGTACAAATTAGCGGTGGACGAACTTTAAGCGCACGACCTTTACCATAGCGAGAACCACGGATGATCAAGTTATGCGAGTTCGCTATTGCAATCGCTTGTGCCGCAAATTCCGGTGATGGCGTATCAAAGCCAAACATATAACCGACGCCCCTAACACCGGTAATCTCTGGGTATTTATGCTGTAATGCTAATAAGCCATCACGTAAATAAGCTTCATGACGTTGCACATTCTCCAGAACCTGTTCGTCTTCGATAATATCGATAATTTCGTTGAGAGCTGTTAATGAAAGAGGGTTAGCGCCTGATGTACTGGAATGTTCGAATGACTCTAATACATCCAATGAACTCCGCATCAGCACGCCACCGGTAGGAATACCTATGCCACCAGCGCCCTTAGCGAAAACAATAATATCTGGCTCTAATTCTTTAGCATAACCGGTTGAAGCAAAAAATGTCCCGGTACGGCCAAATCCAGTCTGTACTTCATCTGCAATAATAATAATGTCATGTTTATGGCAGATGTCTCTGATCTTACGGTAAAAATCGACAGGGAAAACGTTATTCCCGCCGTTTCCTTGAATAGGCTCAATAATAAGACAAGCAATATTGTCATTTGAACCTAATTGAATAAATTGCTCCAAGTCAAAATATTGATTGGGTTCTGTATTCGGTTCAAATTCTGACATGACACTCGCAGGGGTTGGAACTTTTAAAGAACCATCAATGTTGACATGGAAATCTTTAATTCTAAAAGCATTACCCGAAATTTGCGCCGTGGCTAAAGATTGGCCATGATGAGCCAGAAAGAAAGAGATAACTCCTGAACGCCCTGTTGCTTTTTGCGCGATACGAATTGCACATTCAACTGCCCCAGAACCGGAAACATCACGCAACCATATTCTATTAATTCCTTCAGGAGTATGTTTAACTAATTTAGCCAAAATATATTGGGACATTTCATGGGTATAAGCTGAACTTAGATGTGTACATCTATCGATCTGCTGTTTTAATTTTTCTGCTATTCTACGATTAGTGTACCCAAGTGGAAGGTTAAATGTTCCAGAGGCAGCATCGATATACTTTTCACCATCAATTTCCAGATAAGGGCCGTTCCCAACAAAACGAGAAAGCATATCTTCAAACCGTTTGCTATTTTCCATCATTTCATTACCTTAATTAATCATTTCTAACTATAAGAAAGCACAATAATCTTCAACAGGTAAGAGAATATTTACTAAAAATTAACTTAGATCAACAAAGAACATATAAAAACCCAAAAAACATTTAAAAAATTAAAGTATTTTATATAAAATACATTATTATTTTGAATGATTGATTAATGACATGCAGAACTGCTGATCTATCGGGTTATGACAAGAAATTCTGTTAAAAATCCTGCAAAACTGTACCGGAAATCTCTCACTTTACGACTTTTGCGCTGAAGATAAGGGCATTTCTATCTCTCGTGGCTATTTTCTGACAGGTGATAAGATGTAATAAAAAATTCTCTATTATTTCTGATTTGTCTGAAACGGTGTATTTTTTCTACACCGAATATAGCCAGACTCTTGACTGATATTCATAATATCGAGTACAGAACGCACTGATATTTCGGCGCGATATTATTTGTCTGCATTTATAATATTTTGACATTAAAAATAATTAAATATTACTATCAGGTATAGCCTTTTGATGTGATGTATCAGGTATTTTTTTCCTATACCCTATGGATTTCAAGATGTATCGCGGCGGCAAGGGAGTGAATCCCCGGGAGCATAGCGAACTATGTGACCGGGGTGAGCGAGTGCAGCCAACAAAGAGACAACTTGAAAGATGACGGGTATATATAAAATTCTTTTAAAAATACCCATACAAGCTAGTCGGTTTACACCAATGAATAGCTCGTATAAAGTTCAGTCTTTAAAAAAAGTAAAGGGTTCAGTCTGTGGGTGATCCTTGAACATCCCTATCGCTAGCTTGAAATGACTTGCCAGTAGATTTCTGGTGTATCCAAGATCTTTGGTCGCACTAAAGAATGAATTCCACTGAGCCTATTCACCAATAAAACCACCACCATTATTGAAATATCAAAAGAACACACATGCAAAATTATATTCTTCTTCTACTTAGCCTGGCACTTTTTGGACCTTTGGGTGTCGATGTATTCTTGCCTACAGTCCCTGCCATCGCCGAGGATTTTAAAGTTAACAATGAAGTTATTCAGTCGACGATTTCTTTGTTTTTATTAATTATGGGGCTAGGCCAGTTAATCGCCGGACCACTGGTAGATAAATTCGGCCGTCGGCCAGTGGCCCTAACGGGTATTACCTTATATATCATCGGTTCTGTGATCGCGGCGCTTTCTACTTTTCCCGAAATTTTTATTGCCGCGCGAATTATTCAAGGATGCGCAGTCTGCTGTACCAGTGTCGTCTGCGTTAGCGGTGTGCGTGATCGCCTAAACGGTGATGAGGCGGCCAAAGCCTATGGATTTATTAACGGTACGCTAAATATTGTTCCGGCTCTCGCCCCATTACTTGGCGGTATTTTGGCCGAAATTTTCAACTGGCGGGCGCCATTTTGGTTTTTGACTTGCTACTCGGTTATTACACTACTGATCATTGCCGCCTGGTTACCAGAAACGCGCCCCGCTAACACTAAGACTGTTCACGGGCTACCACTGAAACAATACTTTCAAATTCTCAGTAATGCCCAGTTTATGCATTTTGCCCTAGTTAACGCCGGCGTTATGGGCATAGTCATTACCTATGTGTCATTTGCCCCTACCGTGCTGATGACCGAAGGCCATGTATCACCGCTAGCCTTTTCATTGATTTTTGGCGGCAACGGACTCTGGGCGATGATCGCCTTCCTAACCGTAAACAAAATCATCCATCGAATTGGTCGCCCTGGCTGCCTGCTATTAGGAGCAATTCTGATGGCGCTGGCTAGCCTGTCTCTATTTTCTGGCATGCATCTGCCAACTGTCGCCAGCCAGCACTGGCTAAGCTATATGTTGCCGGTTGCTTTCGCTTGTACAGGTATGGCATTTGCTATGGGGCCTGCGACCAGTTATGCACTAGAACCTTATTCTGACGAAGCCGGTGTCGCTTCTGCACTGATAGGATTCGTCCAGATGGCTGTCGGCTCCTCTCTCTCACTCATCGCGATGGTGTTGCCATTTTCGCTCAAACAGTCACTAGTGTTAATCATGCTACTCGGTACCGCGCTAACCCTGTCAGCACACCTACGCAGTCGTAACCTGAAAGGACGGGTAGTTTCGCTAGAATCCTAAAACATCTGTCACACACCTAACCCCATCATCTGCATCAGTTGCTGTGCTTGCTGAATCGCCTCTTGGCGATTCGCAATTCCTAGCTTCTGATACAGATTCCGTATATGCGTCTTGATAGTTGTCGTCGCCACATCCAACTCTGCGGCAATCTGATCATTACTGTAGCCTGAGTAAATCAACCCCAACACCTGCCACTCACGTTGTGTAAGCGGGCTATTGCGAATAAGCTCAGGAACATCAGGATGTGTTAGCAACTGTGTGACAAAACTTTCATCAAAATGGGCGAATTTATGGCGATGTTGACGGTTGATATCCCGCAGAATGCGCTGTGCACGATGCAACTCCAATTCAGACAAGGTATTGAGTTGAATAAGCTGACGTAGCTGTTGAGCCATCAACTCACCTTCAATGACAAAATGGCTAATAAATCCGGTACGGTTAGCCAGAGCCAATGCTTCGATAAGCGCACTCTGCGCTTCGCTTTTGCGTCCGATATACCAGTAAAGCAAGTTACACAACAGTAAATTACGGTTCAGATCGCTAATTAATTGCAATTTTCTCGCATGCTGATTCAGTGTATCCAAAATGGACTCAGCCTCATCATACAAACCAAGCAAAATCTGAACACGAGCAATATTGCGCCACTGGCCCTGATTAAAATGATTACTGACGCTTTCTGGTCGCTCGGTCTGTGTCAACCACCGAATAGCGGCGCTTTTGTCGTCCATATTCTGCCAAATGATGACCCGCAGTTTGTCAGTATTCGTACGCCAATCTCTATGATACTGCCCATTATTTAGCAGGTTTTCACAACGCGTTAGATAACGGCGGGCATTGTCAATATCTCCTCTGGTCAAAGAGCATTTAGCCAACTGGGCCAGACACTGCAACTGCTGTTGAGGTTGGAAGTTAGACAACACCTCCAGCCCACGACGCGCAGCCTCTTCGGCTTCATCAAGACGAGACCAGCACCACAAAAGCTGTGAACGGATACGCAACAAAAATTCATGCATTGGCAACTGCTCCAAATGCTGTTCACGGATCAATTCAAACGCCTTGCTCTGCGTTTCATAAGCCGTCTGCAAATATCCCTGAGCTAATAAAATCTCACTTTGCTGCAACAGCGCCCACAACGCATAGTGATGAACATGGAAACGACGCGCCAGCTGCTCAGTTTGTTGCATCCGCGCTAATGCATCAGCCAACTCACCTCTACAATGTAATACTTCCCCTTCCACGGAAGTCGCAACAATACGACTGTATTCATTCTGAGGAAGCAGTGCCGCCAAAGCCTGTTTCGCCAACTTATCAGCCATCTCCGGCTTACCACTGTTCATCGCCACCTGAGCCCGTAACGCGTCGAATTCAGCTAACAGATCCGGCTCAATGGCAATTTGTTTCTGTTGCAGCGCCTGTTCCGCCTGATTCAACAGTGTATTGACCTCTGAATAACGATGTTGGCTTTGGGCCAGCCAAGCTTGAAGCAGCACCAGACGCGGACTCTCCAATAGCTGCTCATAAGGCAGCGCATTCATACACTCTTCCAACAGAGATAACTCACTGTGGTTAAACAGCGACCAAGCATGCTGCAACAAAATATCGCGTAACATGGCAGTATCACCCGCCGCCAAGGCATGATGAATCGCCTCGCCCGGATACCCTTGCGCCAACCAACCTTCCGCGGCCGCACGATGCAACTCCGGCAATTGCAACGCCATTTCCCATTGACAGCGTTGACGTAGAAATGAAGCAAAAAGCGGATGAAAGCGAAACCATTCGCCAGAATCATCCATACGCTGAATAAACAGCCCCTGACGTTCGGTTTCCTCAAGGCGCTGCTGACCATTCTCTTCACCGGTTAGACGAACAATCAAACCATCATTCATGGAACGTAGGATAGAACTGCGCAACAAAAATTCACGCGTCGAACTATCCACCTGATTGAGTACCTCATCCACCAAATAATCGGAAAGATGGCTGGCGTTAATGCCCGACAAGCGCTTAGCCGACAGTTCAGCGGCATCACACGACTGCCGCGCTGACAGCGCAATAAGCTGGAGCGCCGTCGCCCAACCCGCGACTTCATTGCATAGGCGCTTACAATCGTCAGCGTCAAGGGATGTGGTTAAACGCTTATCAAAAAATTGCTGTGTTTCTTGATAATCAAAAGCCAGTTGCTGGCTGTCAATTTCCAGCAATTGCTCACGCACCCGCAGATTAGCAATCCCAAGAGAAGGCAGATTACGCGATAAGATAGTTAACGTCAGATTCTCAGGCTGGTGACGCAGGAAAAACCGCATCGCCTCATGAATAATGCTATTGACAATCAGATGATAATCATCAATCACCAGAAAAATGGGTCGCCGCCATTCATTAAGTTCAATAAATAATTGAGCGAAAAGCGCGGGTAAATTGGCATATTGATGTTTTTGGGCCAACACTTCACTTTTAACACAGTGTCCCTGCGTAGCCTGCTGCAACGCCGCGATAAGATAGCTGGCAAAACGTTCCGGCTGATTATCGCTCTCATCCAAAGAATACCATCCCAGATTATCCTGCCCGGCGGCCCACTGAGAGACCAATGTAGTTTTGCCGTAACCTGCGGGACTCGTTACTAGCACAAGACGATAGTTAAACGACTCATTCAATCTGACTAACAGGCGCTTACGCAAGACTGTATTATTCAGACGAACGGGACGACTCAGTTTTGATGGGATAAGCATTAATTTCCGTGCCCAAAGAAGCGATAAGTAAAACCAGCGCCGGAACCATGTGTAATGTTATTAGAAATTTATTTCACGGTCCGTAATGACGTCATTAATCAGCCCAACCAAATTTAGTGAAATAGATGACTTTTGCAAATATGTTTACGAACCCCATAGTATTAAGTTGCGTGCCCTATCACATTCTTGAACAGCAAATTCCATTTTCTACAGATAAGTTATGGAAGCGATTAGCAAATTACCTTAATCGATCCGCTGGAAAAAAATGAACTCAATAAATGCAAAAATGATACGCAATATAGTTACTGGCTACGCCCTTCTACTCCTCCCTGACTAATACCTCTCCAGGATGATGCTTTAGATCCTGAGAGCATTCAGCATAGTGCTTAAATTTCCCTTTTCAGCTACAGGATGAAGACTCCATGCAACAGCCCAGATTAGATAAAGCCCAGTTTCAGGCTGCGCTGACACGTCAATGGCAGCGCTTTGGCCTCGGTTCAGCACAGGAAATGACCCAGCATCAGTGGTGGCAAGCCGTTAGCGCGGCCCTGTCAGAGCTGTTGCCCGCATGCCCTGTCATCAATCATTCCGACCAACAACGCCATGTGAACTACATCTCGATGGAGTTTCTGATTGGCCGTTTGACCGCAAACAATCTGCTTAACCTTGGTTGGTATGAAGACGTTCAGGCTTACCTGGCAGAAGAAAATATTATTCTCAGCGATCTTCTGGAACAAGAAACCGACCCCGCTTTAGGTAACGGCGGATTGGGACGGCTCGCCGCCTGTTTTCTTGACTCTATGGCAACCGTCGGTCAGCCGGCAATTGGCTATGGTCTGAATTATCAATACGGCCTGTTCCGCCAATCCTTTGAACAAGGGCAACAAATTGAAGCACCAGACAATTGGGGACGAGAATCCTATCCCTGGTTCCGCCATAACACTCAGTTAGATGTTGAAGTGAATTTCGGTGGCAAAATCATCATAACCGATGATGGACGCGAAACTTGGGCGCCTGACTTTACCTTGATTGGAGAAGCCTGGGATCTACCCGTCATTGGTTACCGTAATGGCATTACCCAACCATTGCGCCTGTGGCAAGCAACCCATGCCGAGCCATTTGATCTCGACAAATTCAACGCTGGGCAATTTCTGGCTGCGGAACAGCAAGGTGTTGAAGCCGCTAAGCTAACGAAAGTTCTCTATCCGAATGATAATCATCAAGAAGGCAAACGCCTGCGCCTGATGCAACAATATTTCCAGTGTGCCTGCTCCGTCGCAGATATCTTGCGTCGCCATCATCTGGCGGGCCGCAAAATGGAAGATCTGCCTAAGCATGAAGTGATCCAGCTTAACGATACCCATCCAACGATCGCCATCCCTGAAATGATGCGCATTCTACTGGATAAACACCAGATGAGTTGGGAAACGGCATGGGAGATAACCAGCCATACTTTCGCCTATACCAACCATACCCTGATGCCAGAAGGTTTGGAATGTTGGGACGAGGATCTAGTCAGCCACCTGCTGCCACGCCATTACAGCATCATTAAAGAAATTAACTACCGGTTTAAAAAGTTGGTGGACAAAAACTGGCCCGGCGAGCAAGCCGTATGGGAAAAATTGGCTGTACATTATAACCATCAGATACGCATGGCGAATCTTTGTGTCGTCGCGGGCTTTGCCGTAAACGGGGTAGCCGCGCTGCACTCACAGCTCATCGTTAAGGATCTGTTTCCTGAATACCATCAACTATGGCCGAATAAGTTTCTCAACGTGACAAATGGCGTTACCCCGCGTCGCTGGATCAAGCAGTGTAACCCGGCACTGTCAGGATTACTTGACCGTACGCTTAATCGCGAATGGGTTAACGATCTTGATGCTCTTAAAACACTTGAACCCTATGCAGATGACGCCGCTTTCCGCGAAGAGTACCGAGCTATCAAACAAGACAACAAGATCCTGCTATCCAATTATGTCAATAAAGTGATGGGGCTTAAGCTAGATCCAAGCGCCATTTTTGATGTGCAAATTAAACGCTTGCATGAATATAAGCGTCAGCATCTGAACCTGTTGCATATCCTATCGCTCTATAAACAAATTCAGGAAAACCCGGCGCTGGATATCGTGCCGCGCGTGTTCCTGTTTGGCGCAAAAGCCGCGCCTGGCTACTATTTGGCAAAAAACATTATCTCTGCCATCAATCAGGCGGCGGAAAAAATCAATAATGATCCTATCGTACGAGATCGCATTAAGATCGCTTTTATCCCCGATTACAAAGTTTCTGTCGCAGAACTCATGATCCCGGCTGCCGATGTTTCAGAACAAATCTCCACTGCCGGTAAAGAAGCTTCCGGTACCGGCAACATGAAACTGGCGCTAAATGGCGCCCTGACCGTCGGAACACTAGATGGAGCGAATGTCGAAATTGCCGAACAGGTCGGGGATAACCATATCTTCATTTTCGGGCATACCGTAGAAGAAGTGAAAGCCTTAAAAGCTGCCGGTTACGACCCGCTGAAACTACTCAAGGAAGATCAGCATCTGGACAACATCCTCAAGGCGCTGGCTAGCGGCGAGTTCAGCTATAGCGACAAACGAGCCTTCGATATGCTGCTACATAGTCTGATTGAAGGTGGCGATCCTTATCTGGTATTAGCTGATTTTGCCTCCTATTGTGACGCGCATAAACGGATCGATACCTTGTACCGCGATACTCAAAGCTGGATACGCAGCGCCATTCTAAATACCGCCCGGATGGGCATGTTTAGCTCTGACCGGACAATCCGTGATTATCAACAGCGTATCTGGCAAGCAAAGAGATAAGGAAAAATCATGGAGGAGAAAAGCCTCGATCATTTAGCGACCGAGGCTGGCATTGTCGCCAGCTATATTAATGCTTATGGTAAACCGCAAGCGATTCCGGCAGAAACCCGACACTACTTGTTGGATGCGATAAGTGAAAACAAACCGGCCAGCGAGCCGGTTTCCCCCTTGCCGACAGTAAAAGTTTTTACTCAAGGCGAGCACTTCACCATCACCCTGAAAGATGAAGAGCACTACCAATGGCAGATACAGACAGAACAAGGAGAGGAATTTCAGGGGCATTGCCGCCACATATTGACGCTACCTGATACGCTTGCTCTGGGCTACCATCACCTCACTTTGACACAAGAAAACCAATGCTGGTCTGTGCGGATTATCGTAGCGCCCAAACGCTGCTACGAACCAGATGCCCTGCAAAGAAGAGAAAAACTTTGGGGCGCCTGTGTGCAACTCTACACCCTGCGTTCAGAAAACAACTGGGGAATCGGCGATTTTGGCGACCTGAAACACATGCTGAAAGAGATAGCAGCACGCGGAGGCGCTTTCATCGGGTTGAACCCATTGCATGCATTGCACCCAGCCATGCCAGAAAGCGCCAGCCCCTATAGCCCCTCTTCACGCAACTGGCTTAACGTGATTTACATTGACGTTAATCAGATTGAAGATTTCAAACTCAGTGAAAAAGCACAGAGTTGGTGGCAATCACCAGAGACTCAACGCACGTTACAGTATTCCCGCGGCACAAAATGGGTGGATTACACCACAGTGATGGCATTGAAAATGGCGGCACTGCGTCTGGCACATCAACAATTCAGCACACGCCCAGAACATGATTCATCAAAAACCGCTTTCCGCCAATTTGTCATTCAGGGTGATGAATGTCTCTACTATCAAGCCGCTTATGACGCTCTGCATTGCCGACTATATGCCGAAGATAGCTCATGTTGGGGCTGGCCGGTATGGCCGGAAAAGTACCGCGATCCGCACAACGAAGCCGTACAAACATTTTGCCAATCTCACCCGCAGGAAGTGGAATTTTTCCTCTGGTTACAGTGGCTGGCCGATACTCAACTTGCAGACTGCTTTGCACAAAGCCAAACAAGCGGCATGCCGATTGGGCTTTATCGTGATTTGGCCGTTGGCGTAGCGGAAGGCGGATCGGAAACCTGGTGCAACCGAGTTGTCTACTGCACTAAAGCATCAGTGGGAGCGCCACCGGATGCTCTTGGGCCACTGGGTCAAAACTGGGGCCTCCCCCCGATGAATCCTCATGTTTTGCAAGCCCAAGCTTACCAACCGTTCATTCAGCTGCTGCGCACAAATATGACCTATTGCGGCGCACTACGCATTGACCACGTGATGTCGATGCTCAGGCTCTGGTGGATTCCCTATGGCGAAACCGCCGACAAAGGAGCATATGTACACTATCCGGTTGATGATCTGATGGCGATTCTGGCATTAGAAAGCCAACGTCATCGCTGTCTGGTTATTGGTGAAGACTTGGGTATCGTCCCGGAAGAAATTGTCGGCAAACTGCGCGACAGCGGTGTCTATTCTTATAAAGTGCTCTACTTTGAGCGTCATGGCAATGGAGAATACCGTGCGCCTGAGGATTACCCGATACAAGCAATGGCGACCATCACCACCCATGATTTACCGACCTTGCGTGGATTTTGGCAAAGCAACGATTTGACACTTGGGGAATCACTCAAGTTATATCCTGATAAAGACCTGCTTCAAGGGTTACATACTGACCGTCAAGCGAGCAAACAAGGGTTATTAGAAGGCTTACATCGCTACGGCTGTATCCCGGAACATATCGGTGACATGGCAAAAGAGGTAGACATGTCACCGATAATAAACCAAGGGCTACATCGTTATATCGCCCACAGTGCCTGCGCACTACTGGGCCTACAACCCGAAGATTGGCTGGATATGGATAAACCGGTCAATATTCCAGGTACGGTCATGGAATATCCTAACTGGCGACGTAAATTGAATACCACTCTGGAAACCCTGTTTGGTGATGATCATGTCAACCAATTGCTGAAAGATGTAGATAGATGCCGTAAAAAAACGGGAATAGCCAGAGGTTAAATGCCGTAACGTCTATTTCTCCTCCGAAAGCATTATCCTGTCCAGTTTAAAGGATGGTTTTAATCTATAAACCATCCTTTATATTGCTGACTGTTAACACCTTGATTACCAACGTTGAGTTTTCATCAATGATAAAACAGGCATTCAGAAAAGCCTTTTTTATCTGTCAGTGTGGTTTTAAAAGCTGGATAAAGAGGCCAAGCGTACCCCGGAAAAAACAGATAAAAACTTTAATCATCAAAAGTAAAAAGCAGTGATTAAGGCTTTTTTAAAGTGGGTAAAAAATCCGATACCATACTGATATTAGAAGAGAAAACATTAGAAAAAACAGGTTTTAGATTGATTAAATAAGGCGAAAAAAAAAATAACAGCGTTAAACCGATAACAAGAATATATCTTAGCAAAACATTTAACAGCATTAAACCAATTTTATTAAATAAAAGATTTTTCCTGACTGCAACAAGTTTACGAAAAATAAGAGACTATAATTGTAGAAAACCGAGCGGCATTTAGATTAACCCCGAAAAAGCACGAGTATTTAGCAACATTAAAAATGATCAAAGAAATTGGCATTAATCTTAATACCGTTAGCAGTTCTGCCACCCTCACTGGTTTTAAACCTAAAAAATCAAATACAGAAAAAGGAGAAACGAAAAACGAGAAAACCCAAATATCAGTTTAATGAAAACAAGAACGTTAAATACAGTTCAGAAAATGTAAAAACCATTAAACCTACCACAGTTAATCAATAAAAATCATTTATTAAGCAGATTTAAAATTAAAAACAAACAGCCTGTAAGAATGAGAACCACAGTTCAAGCTTATCATATTTTTAATATTATTTTTTACTTACATTTCCATTTTACCGGTGATTAACCAGATAAGGATTAAGAAAATGAGCACTTCATTAATGCCAACTTTTTAAAAGGTATAGCATGACTAAAAACAGCCTCTTCTTTACTATGTTTAAACATTTATCAGCAATACTATTACATTTAGTCGAAATTCACTAACCATTAACCGAGAGTTGAAAAGCAATAATCACGTAAAATAACATTAATGGAATAGATTAACGCTCAAATATTTTCTCACCATCATTTTACGAACAAATCAATAAAAAATGTGATAAAAAAGAGATAAAACGATTAATCTAGCCGGATTTAAATGCTAGAAAAGAGTTATCCTAAAAAGCATTAATGGTGTTTTTATACTATCAAACTATTGATTAGTGATTTATAAAGAAAAGATAAAGGGTGATGATTTACAAAAAACGCAGAATTGCCAGTAAAACAGTATTGGTAAAACAATGTGGGTAAAATTATGTCGATAAAACCATGTCGATAAAACCATGTCGATAAAATAATATATATAAAACAATGTCAGTTAAAATAAATCGGATATGATTAACGTTCATTTAAACGTAAAACCACGATATATCATAATGCTTAAATTTCGCAAAAAGCACATAGCCAAAAGATAAAAAACGGTTAAAACCAGATACCGATTAAAATCATACGTTAAAAAAATAACTTTTAATCCCAGTTTAAAACCTGCTCTGGTTTTACGGGTATTTCAATTAAAGGCTTTATACCCTATGAATTTCAAGTTGCATCGCGGCGGCCAGGGAGCGAATCCCCGGGAGCATAGATAACTATGTGACCGGGGTGAGTGAGTGCAGCCAACAAAGAAGCAACTTGAAAGATCACGGGTATATAAACCATCCTTCATATTGCTGACTGTTAACACCTTAATTACCACCTCTGAGTTTTCATCAATGATAAAACCGGTATTCAGAAAAGCCTTTTTTATCTGGTCAGTGTGGCTTTAAAAGCTGGAAAAGAGGCCAGACTAACCACGAAAAAACAGGTAAAAACTTTAATCATCAAAAGTAAAAAGAATTGATTAAGGATTTTTAAAAGCGGGTAAAAAATCCGATGGCATTCGGACATTGGAAGAGAAAACATCAGGAAAAACGGGTTTTAAACTGATTAAACAAGGTGAAAAGATGACAGTGCTAACCTAATAACAATAATATATCCTATCAATCAGAGACTATAATTGTAGAAAACCGAGCGGCTTTTAGATTAACCCCAGAAAAGCAAGAATGTTTAGCAACATTAAAAATGATTAAAGGAATGGGCGTTAATCTTAATACCGTTATCAGTTCTGCCACCCTCACTGGTTTTAAACCTAAAAGATAAAATACAGAAAAAGGAGAAGACAGAAGACAGAAGACAGAAGACAGAAGACAGAAAACCTAAATATCAGTTTAATGAAAATAAGAACGTTAAATACAATTCAGAAAATGTAAAAACCATTAAACCATTAAACCATTAAACCATTAAACCATTAAACCATTAAACCATTAAACCATTAAACCATTAAACCATTAAACCATTAAACCATTAAACCTACTACAATTAATCAATAAAAATCACTTATCAAGCAGATTTCCAATTAAAAAACAGCCTCTAAAGGTGAAAACCACAGTTCAAGTTTATCATATTTTTAATATTATTTTTTACTTATATTTCCATTTTACCGGTGATTAATCAGATAAGGATTAAGAAAGTAAGCACTTCATTAATGCCAACTTTTTAAAAGGTATATACCCGTCATCTTTCAAGCTGCCCCTTGCTATGTTTAAACATTTATCAGCAATACTACCCTTCACTTATTTTATATTTACTTAACCAACCATAACTATTTAAAAACACAAACAGATAGAGATTAAACATTTCATTCAACAGACTGATTTAACACAATGAACAAAAGTTTTCAATAGCGTGATTAATGACATTAAGTCTAAATCCACTAATCATTAACCGAGAGTTGAAAAGCAATAATCACGTAAAATAACATTAATAGAATAGATTAACGCTCAAATATTTTCTCACCACCATTCTACGAAAAAATCAATAAAAAATGCGATAAAGAAGAGATAAAACGATTAATTTAGCCGAATTTAAATGCCAAAAAAGGCGTTATCCTAAAAAACATTAACGGTGTTTTTATACTATCAAGCTATTGATTAGTGATTTATAGAGAAAAGATAAAGGGTGATGATTTACAAAAAACGCAGAATTGCCAGTAAAGCAATACGGGTAAAACAGTATTGGTAAAACAATGTGGGTAAAACTATATCGATAAAACTATGTCGATAAAACCATATCTATAAAACAATGTCAGTTAAAATAAATCGGATATGATTAACGTTCATTTAAACGTAAAACCACGATATATCATAATGTTTAAATCTCGCAAAAAGCTAATATCCAAAAGATAAAAAAAAACGATTAAAACCAGATACCGATTAAAATCATACGTTAAAAAAATAACTTTTAATCCCAGTTTAAAGCCTGCTCTGGTTTTATGGGTATTTCAATTAAAGGCTTTATACTCTATGGATTTCAAGATTGCATCGCGGCGGCCGGGGAGCGAATCCCCGGGAGCATAGCAAACTATGTGACCGGGGTGAGTGAAGCCAACAAAGAGGCAACTTGAAAGATGACGGGTATAGCATTGGATAGCTATGACCGTACCTGTAATCGACAAGCGCCGGTCGGGCAACCACAATTAACAAGGTGTCCCTCCAACGCGACAGGTATTCCTTGTATATTGAATAAGTTAGAACCTTCCGCAATCGCGCCGGTTTGTTTACAGGCGGGACAAAACACCGGGGTACCTTTACAGGCAACCGATAGTTGTTGGTTTACCAAATAGGAACCATTTAAAACCTCGCCTCCGGTTGTTGTGGTATCGCCTTTAAGGATGATTTTTTTACTTTCCACGACACTGCGCATTATTTACTCCGCTATATTTTCCGTTTCTCGTATTAAATGCCAGACGGTTGTGCCTGTCTCTGCACCTTCAACATCAAAAGCCATCGCGCCCTGAGCAAAGAAGTACTGTTTGCCCGGCAGGCTATCGGTTTGCCAAATCCCACTGACCAAAGCGGGTTCGCCGCCTCTCAGAGGAGTCACTTGCAGCGGACCTCGGTCATAACGGGCATACCAAGCTTGTGTAGAAATATCATCAAAATGACCCTCTCCATAAAAATGCAGGGAATCACCTTCTCCCGGAACAAAACGTATCGGACGTATCAACTGGTTAATAGCAAAATAACTCTCCGGGACACTGCCCGGCAGTGGCGTTAAGTCCGGGTATTGACCGGCCCGGATTATCAGACCATTGGAATAAGAAGTCATCACCACATCCCGGTAGGGGCGCAGCACCTGACGTATCCAGTATTCCCCACCCAGTCGGTTTACAAAGCGTTTGGACAGCAGGGTGATCCAGTTAATGCTTCGGATGGAATGGGCATAATCTCTCAATGTTGTATGAACAGTGGAGTTAACTTGCAGGGTGGGATAACGTTGAGCTAATTGATACTCTAAGGGAAAATAATCATGATAATCTCTGGGCAGGACCAAACAGTAACCACAATCTCCCCAGTCAGGCTCAAGCTGTTCACACAGAAAGTCCAGCCAGGCCATAAACCGGGTCATGCCCTCTTGTTCTTTCAGATAATCCCAAGGCAACACCAGACTCAGATAGGAGCTACTGTTGTCACCACTTATTTCCCTAGAGTCCATATAACGCATCAAATAGTGAGGGGCTTCATAGATATTTTTAGCATCACTGACTACCCAACTAGAGGGCTGATTTTTTTTCTGATTAAGAATACTCTCCTCAATCTTAGCAATATTTTCCGACGAGTATTTTCTTAACCCTTTCAATTCATGACGATGAAAACGCAGGTGAGTACCAAACTCTTCACGAAAGCGGCTATAACAGGCCAGAATGCGTTGCTTTTTCTCCTGGGTGTAACCCTGTTTAAAAAACAGGGTGATAGAAATCCCAAGGCGGGAAACAGTCAGTCCATCGGCATTACTAAAAAGAAAAGAGGTCAGTTGTGATCTCAACTGGGCAAAGTCATCTGAAATTTCCATCATTTTCTCTGTTAGTTATTAAGTCAGTAGATAATTTGTTATTCCCACATATTTGCCGCTTCCCGTACCAGATGCCAGAGGGTTGTGCCCGTCTCTGCACCTTCAACATCAAAAGCCATCGCCCCCTGAGCAAAGAAGTACTGCTGGCCAGGCAGGCTGTCGGTTTGCCAGATCCCGCTGACCAGTGCCGGATGGTCACCTCTCAAAGGAGTCACTTGCAGCGGCCTCCGGTCATAACGGGCATACCAGGCTAGGGTGGAAATATCATCAAAATGCCCCTCACCATAGAAGTGCAATGAATGGCCTTCACGAGGGATCACCCGTATCGGACGTATTAACTGGTTAATGGCAAGATAACTCTCCGGGACACTGCCCGGCAGTGGCGTTAAGTCCGGGTATTGACCGGCCCGGATAATCAGGCCATCACGGTAAGAACTAATCACCACATCCCGGTAGGGGCGCAGTACCTGACGTATCCAGTATTCCCCACCCAGTCGGTTTACAAATCGTTTGGACAGCAGGGTGATCCAGTTAATGCCCCGGATGGAATGCCCATACTGTAATTTGGCTGTATGAACCGCAGAATTAACCTGCAATGCAGGGTAACGCTGAGCCAATTGGTACTCTAAGGGAAAGTAGTCATAGAAGTCGTTGGGTAAGACCAGACAGTAGCCACAGTCACCACTGTCCGGTTCGAGTTGTTCGCAAAGAAAATCCAGCCAGGCCATAAAGCGGGTCATACCCTCCTGTTCTTTCAAATAATCCCAAGGCAGTGTCAGGCTTAGGTAAGAACTGCCGTTATCACCGCTTATTTCCCGAGAATCCAAGTAACGCATCAGATAATTAGGTGCTTCATCTTCATTTTTGGCATCACTGACCACCCAACCAGAAAACTGGTTTTTTTTCTGATTAAGAATGCCTTCTTCCACTTTGGCAATATTTTCTGGGGAATATTTTTTTATCCCTTCCAGCTCATGACGATGAAAACGCAGGTGAGTGCCAAACTCTTCGCGAAAGCGGCGGTAACAGGCCAGAATGCGTTGCTTTTTCTCCTGGGTGTAACCCTGTTTAAAAAACAGGGTAATTGAGAGACCCAGGCGGGAAACAGTCAGCCCATCGGCATTACTAAAAAGAAAAGAGGTCAGTTGTGATCTCAGTTGGGCAAAGTAATTTGAAGTTTCCATCATTTTCTCCATGAATTATGAGGCAGTGGTGAATGTCACACTCGCCAATATTGCCAGGACGGCGGCTAACGCGGCAGCGACGGCAAGAGTGACAAGGATAACAACGGCAACACCGGCAATAATCACCACCACTTCCAGCATGCCTTCCCCCACCTCTTTTAATATCTGCATCCAGCTAATGTTTTTAAGCTCTTCCAGGGTAATATCTGAGCCTTCTTGCACAATCTGCCAGCGGGCTTTTATCTCACTCTCCGTCCAGGTTACGATTTTCCCCGTTTGTTCATTAACCCAGGAAAACGCGTAGCTGATTTGATGAGTGACCGGATCAATAATCTCTTCACACACCCACTTGCCGGCTTGATTTAACCAGGTACCAAACTGGGCAAGCAGCTCCCGGGTACTGTCGCGGACATAATTCAACCCGTTTTCGGCCAGACCCGCCACTTCCTGTCCGAGGATAACCCAGTCTTCATAGCTGGGTAAAAAAGACCAGCGGGAAGTGCTGAGAAGCGGTGGATTTTTTGTCAGGGGTTGCGGAATAGTCCCCGGTACACCCTCTGCGGGAGGCGAAGGTAAAGCTTCCTCATCAGACGGCGAACCGGACGGTAGCGGGGCCAGTGGGATGGGATTTTTATAGTGTTGAGAACCGGGCTGATAAAGTTTTCGCCACGCTTCATCATACTGTTTTTGTTCTTCTGTGCGGTTATCGCTGATACGCATTACACCAAAGCGGTCTTCGGTTGCAATCTGGATGTAATCTATTTCTTGATCTTCGGCAAGTTTATCACCCGGAAATTTCACTTCAATCAACATCTTTAAATTATCAGGGTGCACAGAACCATCAAAGTAGGTGG
>NZ_PUWT01000089.1:0-2573 GCF_002968995.1 Photorhabdus hindustanensis | reverse complement strand
CATGGAATTTACCATTTATCACTACGCATAGGCCATGATTATTCACGGCCTTTTTCTTTTCACACCCGTTTAACGGGGTCTTAATCCCCAACGGGGGTGGAATATGAAGATGAAAAATAATCCTGATTTATGGGCCGAATTGATAGAAGGCTTAAAACATTCGTGGCCGCAAGTATCTGGCACGGCAGCCGCAATATTGATTTGTTGGGGGCGTCTGATTTATGACGGAGTGGAATGTAAAAACAAATGGGCTGAATGTTTGTTATGTGGCGTTCTGTCATGGGCGATATCCAGTGGTATTGAAGCGTTCGGAATTTCATCCGGGGTATCTCCAATGATAGGCGGCGCTGTAGGGTTTATCGGTGTTGATAAAATCAGAGAAATGGCTATTCGTGCCATTAACAAACGCATTGGTGATGACAAATGACCAGAGGCATACGAAACAACAATCCCGGTAATATCCGTTGGGGTGATAACTGGCAAGGTTTGGTACCGGAATCACAGCGTACCGATAAATCTTTTTGTCAGTTTGTCGGTCCTGAATATGGTATTCGGGCAATGATAAAGGTCATTCGGAATTATAACAGGAAATACGGCATTAACACTGTCAGCGGCATTATTTCACGCTGGGCACCAAAGATAGAAAATAATACCGAGGGTTATGTTAATCGTGTGTGTAAAGACACCGATGTTACCTGCGACCAGGTTGTTGATGTGTTTAATCAGGCATTTATGACAAAACTGATTAAGGCGATTATTACCGTCGAGAATGGTAGTCCGTCCTATAACAACGAGGTCATTGATAAAGCCTTTTCACTTTTGTAGGGACAGCGTATGACAAAAGGAACAATAATATGTCTGTGTGATATCACCGGAATATTTGCAGAGCCCTGGCTGAATGACGGATACAGTGCATTATTAATAGACCCGCAGCATAATAAGTCATCGACAGAAAATCACACAGCTGGTGGAACAGTAACAAAAGTAGCTAATGTTATTGATTCTGCTGAATCATGGCATGCTATTCGCAATGTGAAAAACCCCGTATTTGTTGCCGGATTTCCTCCCTGTACTGACGTAGCTGTCAGTGGAGCTAGGTGGTTCAAAGATAAACGTGAAAAAGACCCGGCATTTCAAATCAAGGCCGCACTTGTTGCAGAACAATGCAAAAACATTGGAAATATGCTGAACGTTCCGTGGTTCTTCGAAAATCCGGTGAGCGTTTTCAGTAGCATATTTGGTAAGCCTGATTATACATTTCATCCTTATTATTTTAATGAATATGAAAAGAATGATAATTACACAAAGAAAACATGTTTATGGGCGGGAAACGGATTCGTAATGCCAGAACCTCGCATGGCTTTAAGATTAGGTGAACCAGACGACAGAATTCACAAAGCTCCCCCAGGTAAAGAGCGGGCTAATTTCAGGAGCGCAACGCCGCGCGGGTTTTCAACAGCGGTATACATTGCGAACAGACCGGTATGAAATTCAACGCTCATTACTACACGATACTCGCATTGATCGTTATTTCATTGACAGCGTATTACTATCACTCTGAGTTACAGAGAGAGCAACGCGTTACAAAGCAGCAGCAAGAAGATATTCAGCAACTGACTGACACTATCGACTATCAGAACTCACACATCACCATGCTAAACGAGCTTGATGTGAAGCACACGCAGGAACTTGCCAATGCCAAATCTGAAATTGATACTCTTCGTGGTGATGTTGCTGCCGGTCGTAAGCGCTTGTTCGTCAAAGCCACATGTCCAAAGAGTGAAGCCGATTCCCGCGCCCGCATGGATGATGCAGCCAGCCCCAGATTGGAAGACTCCGTTGTCAGGGATTATTTCACTCTCACCGAAAGAGTAACAACGATGCAGGCACAACTAGAGGGCTTGCAGGACTATGTTAGAACCCAGTGTCAATAGGTGAAGAAATGAAAACGGAAGTTGACTTGATTTACTTCGAAAAAAACAGAGAAGAGGGCACGCAACTCAGTAAATACTACGTATCACATACAAATTCAAAAACAATTCTCGAACAAATTCTTGTTATTGAAAAAGATCGGTTCGGTAGATATACCCCAAAAATGGAATTTACTGATTTCCCTGAGTTGGAATCGGAGAAAGAAGCTGCTTTAAAACTGGCCGACTGGATGCGACGCATGAGTGAAGCAATAGAAGATCACTGGCAGGACAAGAAGCAGTATCCAGAGCCAGCTTCTCTTGCTGAACAATGGAAAGCATTACCATCGCAGAGCAAATGATTCTTGGCTTGCAGGACTACATCAAAACTCAGTGCCAGTAACAGCCCCGCGATTGCGAGGCTTTTTTATATCCGTATTTCACCGCGCACCGCAGCGCAATCCACACCGAACCGTTTAGAAATGAGCCTTTGAGGATACCGGCTATGGCTGGCGAGCCTCGGTGGGCTGGTTTCCTATGCGGCAAAGGTTCATCTCTAAAGGTATACGCAAATGAGCACATTAACAGTCAAAACACATTCATCTGTAACCGAAGCTCCAACAATGACCAGCCTTGAAATGGTTGATTACATCAATGCCGAAA
>NZ_PUWT01000088.1:0-13900 GCF_002968995.1 Photorhabdus hindustanensis | reverse complement strand
TGCTAGGGTCCTGACTAATGGAATTACCGAGATCGTTTGTGATAGCTTTTACATCAACAATGGCAAGAACATCAATCAATTGTACACCACTAATGGATCTTATATCATCTAGATCTGTATATTCAATATCATTCATAATACTGTTCCTATTCTTATATATTGGTTTTATAAGTATTTAATTATCCAGAACTCTAATGAAAGGATCATGACAAACATATCCAATGAGTTGCCTTTTACGATATATTTTTATATACCAGGTATATTGGCCGTATCCCTCTCTCTGAGCTGTTGATTGATGATAATATCTTGTTATTAATCCACCATTACTTTCTCCATCTCTTTTATATACTACACTACTTATAGTATTATTATCTTTAGCCAAATAAGGAATAGAAATATCACCATAATCAAGTTGCGGTAATGTTATAAGCGTAACATCATTACCATCAATAGCTGATCCTGTCATGTGGCATAAAAGTACTGTAAATTCAAACTGCTGTGTCAAGGACATTGGCCTCCATCTAATGTCATCAGCAACATTGACGGTTATCTCCAACTCGCCTTGAGCATTATTTTTAGGAGCATAAAGATTCCCAGTACTTGTTATATAATAAAAGTAATCATTAGATACCACTTTCGCAGTCTCTAATGTTTGTGATTTACTTAAATCATAACGACTAACGATAGCTTCTGCATCTACACAAATAAGAATATCTACAGCTTGATATTTCGAAACCGCTATAACGTCACTCATATCTATTCTCCTTCACAGTAAAGTGTTAGATTTTTTAACAATCACCTATTATATTAATAATTCAGTTCAAGAAAACTACTGATATAAATCATAGTTTTTAAAAATAAATTATCTATATATTTAAAAAATTATTTAATATATAAATAAATTCCTTGTTAATATTGAAATAAATAATTATTACTTTAAGTATTAAATCACCTCTTGTAAACATGAGTCATTCGACATTTTCTTTTGCGTTAAAGTTATACTTTCCTGATATTTAACTATAGAATTATTTTTTCATAATTAACAATAAAAACACTTAGTGAAAAATAAAATATCGAATAATTAATTTAACTCTAAACCTTTAATTTAATAATAAAATGATAATAAATTTGATATATTGAGTCAGTAATATGGCAGTAAAAATTTTAATTTTTATACTCAATATCATTCTGCCTATCCTTGGCATAATACGTATATTAATTCGGCAAACCAAAATATTAATTTGTATCAGTTATTTAAATAATTAGATTACAATTAATCATCGGAAATAAAGTAAAATCACTGGAAATTACACTCTGTTTTCCAGTGATAACTTACCAAACTTTTAATATTTCATGGTTGATTTATTAAATTTTTAGGCAATGTTAAATTTAGTCAACCACTTGAACATTTAGAGAATGAGCAAGATAGCCAACAAGATTACCAATGTTGTCTTTAACATTCCATCTTTCGAAAATAGATATATACCATGAATATTTGGCTATACCTGGAGTACGTAATTTAGATCCTTGATTGAAAATATTACGCGTTTCCAGTACGACAGGGTAGTCTTGATTAGTCCCTAATGTTGCCTCTTTGCTTGGAGCCGCAACTTGAGATATAGCTGATGTCAGAGTTGGTGGCGAAATTATCGATTTGGCGTCTACCCCTGCCATATGATATAGAAAGACCTGATCATCAAATTGAGCTGATAAAGTGGAAGCTCGCCATCTAACGACATCCCCCACCTTACCTTGAATTAGAAGTGTAGCTTGAGCGTTATTTTTGGGCACATAGATATTATTTTGAGAGGTAATGTAATAAATGTATTTATCATCCATTATCGTTGGTGCGTTAGGCTCCTTACTAATAGAATCACCGAGATCGTTTTTGATAGCTTTTACATCGACAACGGCAAGAATATCAGTCAATTGTACACCAATAATGGATTTCATATCATCCAGCTCTGTATATTCAACATTATTCATAATACTATTCCTATTTTTTATATTGGTTTTATAAGTATTTAATCATCTAGAACTGTAATGAAAGGATCATGACCAATATATCCAATGAGTTGTTTTTTACGATATATTTTCATATACCAGACATACGAACCGCGTCCCGCCCTCTGAGCCGTTGATTGATGATAATATCTTGTTATTAGTCCGCCATTATTTTCTCCATCTCTTTTATATACTACATTATTGATATTATTATCGGTTTTAGCTAAATAAGGAATAGAAATATCACCATAATCAAGTTGCGGTAATGTTATAAGCGAAACATCACCACCGTCATCAGCTTGTAATCTCATATAGCATAAAAGTACTGTATATTCAAATTGCTGTGTTAAAGACATCGGCCTCCATCTAATGTCATCAGCAACGTTAACAACTACCTCTAACTCTCCTTTGGCATTATTTTTAGGAGTATAAAGATTCCCAGTACTTGTTACATAATAAAAATATTTGTTATGTACTGATTTAGCTGTCCCTAATGTTTTTGATTTACTTAAATCATAATCACGAAGGATAGCTTCTACATCCACACAAATAAGAATATCTACAGCTTGATATTTCGAACCCGTTATAACGTCGCTCATATCTATTCTCCTTCACAATAAAGTGTTAGATTGTTTAACAATCATCTATTATATTAATAATTCAGTTCAAGAAAACTACTGATATAAATCATAGTTTTTAAAAATAAATTATCTATATATTTAAAACAATTATTTAATATATAAATAAGTTTCATATTAATATTAAAACGAAAAGTTATTATTTTTAGTATTAAATCACCATTTGCAAACATGAGTAATTCAACACTCTCTCTTATATTAAAATTATACTTTTGTGATATTTAACTGTAAAATTAATTTTTCATTATTAATTATAAGAAATTAACAATAAAAACACTTAGTGAAAGAAAATAAAACATCGAGTAATTAATCTAATTATAAATTTATAGTTTACAATAAAATGAGAATAAATTTTATATATTTAGTCAGTAATATGGCAGTGAAATTCTTAATTTTTATATTAAATGTAATTCTGCCTGTCCTTGGCGTAACGCGTATATTAATTCGGTAAACTAAAATACTAAGTTACATTAGCCATGTTGAATAATTAGATTACAATTAATCCTCAGAAATAACAATGCTAGTTAACGGAGTGTGATTACAATAACCAACAAGTTTATTTAAGTTATCATAAATAGATATATACCATGCATATTGAACTATACCAGGCTTACGCAGCGTAGATTTTTGATAGTAAATATGTCTTTTTTCATGGATAAAATCGGCTAAAAGAGCTTGTGGCAATTCAATACTATTTTCTTCCTGAGGTGTCAGAGCTTTTTTAAGCTTCGGGACAACAACATTAGTTAATGTATATATAGTCATTGGTTGAGAAATGCAATCATTCGCATCTTTTTTTTCCACACGATATAAAAACACCTTATGGTTAAATTGAGCAGATATGCTAGAAGATTGCCACCTAACTATATCACCTACCTTACCTGTAACTTTAAGTGAATTTGTAGAATTTTTCTCGGGAGAATACTCTTGATTTTCAGTGGTAATATAATAGAAAAAATTATCATCAATTTTAGTCGGCTTTTTATAATCTTGGCTCAGACTTAGTTTATTTTTATTCAATTTATTTAAGATAGATTGTACGTCAATACAAATTAAAATATCTATGTTATTAACAAATTCAGCATTATCATCAGTGTTCATAATGTTGGCCCTATTATCTTAATTTTGTAGTTTATAAAACTTGAACAAAAGAGCTATGAGAAATATACCCAATTAATTCAAGGTTATAATGTATACTTACTATAAAAGTCAATTTTTCTTTACCTGATTTCTTACCTTTTGATTCCATATACGATTGCGTTATAGATTCTATGCCATATTTAAACGGTGTGCCGGGTAATTGATTATTGTTCTGTTCTGGGTAAGTGACCTTTGTTACTTCCTGAGTATATTTTAGCGGTGCTATCGCTTTATAGGTATTTTCTTTAGTTTTTTTGTATAAGTTTACTGAATGTATCAATTGTTGCGTTAAAGATATGACTCTCCACCGGATAATATCATCGACACCTATTTTTACTATCAATCCACCCGTAGCATTATCTTTAGGTGTATAAGCGTTTTCATTATTAGTAATGTAATGAAAATATTCATTACCTACCATTGTAGGGTTGTCCGGATTTGTTCCCAATTTATTGTAATCATTAATAATACAATCAACATCCACACAAATAAGAACATTTACAGTTTGATTCATTTTTGTACCCCTTCATTGGATTAAGTTGAACCAAGAGTCCTCTATCATTCTAATAATTCACTACTAAACCTGAAATAACTACTGGTATAAATCACAGTTTAGATAAAAAAATTACTTATATATTTATCAGAAATCTTTTTAGACACAGCCAAATCCTACCAATAATTTATTATTTAAAATAAAGAATTTATATCAAATTAATATCATAACGATATTAGTTCATAAACAGATTAGTACTCTTTTAAGGTATAATTGATTGTATTATTTAATCTCGAAGATATTAACCTTATCGATATTTTTATATTAACAAATTCTACATTATGACTTGCCTTAAGAAGGATTTCCTCAAAGAAGAAATCCTCTTATTTAATTCAATTTTACTCAACGATTAATTCATCAATAGAATAATCATCACTATAATGATTACTTAAAATAAATTATCAGTTGATATTCTTCGACAAGAATTGTGTATCGGGGAGATCGTCATTTAATTCATCATAATCTTTAACTTCATTGTTAAAGGTAATAATCTTATCTTGCCCACTGCATTGACTATTAGATACCATATTACAATCATCAGGAATATTCTTTTCACTTATTCCAAGCCATTCAGAAAATAGCGTCAGAAAATGCAATCCACTTCTTTGTGCTGTTATCTCCTCACGATAAGAGTAATCACTGCCGGTAATAAAAAACGGCACCTGAAAACTCTGTTTATTTTCATCATCATGTGTCAGGTTTTCTTGATCGGTTCCTTTATCAACATAAGAAAGCCCATGATCTGAAAAATAAAGCATCGTCCACCTTACATGATGATGATTAGCCTCAGCCGCAATTTCAGAAAGTAACTTATCCGTATTAGATATACTTTTTACATAACAAGAAATTTCTTCCGATTGTAAGAACAGATCATATTTCCCATTCGTTCTGACGCATGCCTGTGGGTGAGATCCCATTAGATGAATAACAATCAGTTTTTTCTTCTTTTCTGGTATTAATGCCTCTTTAACATAAGGCATCAATTTATCATCAGGCAAATAACGCCGGTCATCAGAACTACCGCTTTTCAGGAAATGGACACTATCCGCCTGCTGTCCAATCAACGCCACCGGAGAATCAAAAGCACTCTTCATCCCCTGATTAGATACCCAATAGGTATAAAACCCGGCTTTTTTCGCCAACGTTATGACACTATCATTCAAATTGATCGCATTCTCGCCTTTCAGAGCCAGTGAATTAGTCAAAGATAACTGTGTAGATGCCGCTGATGAGATGTAATTTGTAAATATCTTGCCATTCGCCTTGTCCAGCCACGGCGTATTGTTATAAGGGAAACCATACGCATTCATAAAATCCTTTCGGACACTTTCACCAATGACCATAATATAGGTTTCATATTTATCCTCTTTTATCACCGGCTGCCAAGAGTCTTTCTGTTTTATTATTTCAGCGAACCTGATTCTTTCTGAATTAACCTCTTTATAACTCTCAACGACATCACTAAAAAATCTAATTTCTGGTAATCCTGATGCCAATAGATTAAAGTTAGGATCGAAATCAGACTTTATATATCCTTTTACCGGTGACCAAAAAGCTGACAATACAGAAAACAGTGACAGAAATATTATATTTTTTCTCTTTAGCGTTACCCTTATCTTCAAAGATAAAATCATTAATATAATAGTAGCCGACACCACCAAATAGGTAAAAAGAGGCAACCCGCTGATAAATTCTAACGCTTCATTTTTATTAGTATAAATTAAAGACCCTACTGAATTGATATCGGGACAGCCATAATTCAATCCTACGGGAGCATAGAACACACCAATTAATCCAATCATGCATACCAAAATATAATATATATATTTACTCAAACTGGACAATAATATCAGCATTGAAAAAGCACTAAATACATATATAAACTTTAGCTGATATCCAAGGCTTAAATGGACCAATGAAATAAAACCAAATAAGCATATCAAAGTGAAATTTTCTTTGATTTTTTTACCCAATAGCATACTCACTCATTTCCTTCAATCTATGCAATAAAACACCAAAAATTCATAATCATTTCTTATTAATAGGAGTGGTTTTACAATAAGAAAATCTGTGGTTAATCAACTACCATCATGATACAGCTTCAAGCAGCACCATTCAGATTGCGACACTAAGCCATTAAACTAGCGCATAAAAAAACACCTTACTCACATCTGTAACTTTAGTTAAGGAATTTCCTGAGTCAGGACAGTTAGTAACCTTCCATATTTGATTAACAGCATGTAAATAATATGCGTTTTTTTTGTTAATAGCAAAAACTATGACTATATCGATCCTGCTCACGATTTTAAACTATACTTAATAAGCAACCCATGCACGAAGACATATATCCGATGGCAAGGGTAACTAACTGAAAAATAGTGAAAATATCTATTTAAACACTGTGCATCTTAAAGAAACATTATCCTCGTAATCGATACTCAGTAAAGAGAAAGCAAATCAGGTCAAATTATTGGTTATTAAAAGCTATTATGAACATTAGCTGCTGAAATTGATGACATGACCTAAGCTTTTCATACAATAGCCAAACATGTTGGTATTCCAGTAAATCCAGCCAGGAAAACTCAATAAAATATTGACAATAGATAGCACACACAGAAAGAATCATCTCAAAACCATGAGGAGATTAGCGATGAATGAAAAATTCTATCAATTAAAAATAACACTTATAGACTCAAAACCTGCTATTTGGCGGCAATTTGTCGTTCCAGCCTCTATTTCATTTGACAGGCTGCATGACGTGATACAAATCGTGATGGGATGGCAGGATAGTCATCTACATGAATTCCGTATTGGCAAATTGCGACTAACAGAAACGCCAGAAAGCTCATCTGATGGCAAGGAAGAAGATTTATACCGTCTGTCTGATCTGATTAAACAAAAAGGGCGATCTTTTACCTATCTCTATGATCTTGGCGATGAATGGGAACATGAAATTACCTTAGAAAACAGTCATTATCCTGCCAATAACCTCCCGCTTCCTTTTTATTGTCTGGATGGCGCTCGCGCTTGTCCCTTGGAAGATACCGGCGGGATTGATGGTTATGAAGATTTAATCGCAATACTGAATGATCCTGACCATGAGGAATATGTAAATACACAGCAATGGGTAAGTAAATTACTTGATCTGGATGAAGATGAAGATTTCGACTTCGACCAATTTCCCATTAACAATATCAATGCCTTCCTGGCGCTCTATTATCGCTGGTCACGAGATCGTTACCATCTCTTGTGGGATTGGGAATAAACCTAACAGCAGGATAAATCTATCATCATTGAGAAAAGTTTCGGATGAATCGCCATGATGGACATTGGAGCTTGATTTGAATTAACTTTTCTCATGGTATTAGGTGGTAATTAGCTCAGTATCAAGTGCAGTTTCTGAGGACTTTGAGATTAACCCTATCAAACTGCACTGGTATTTAATATCATTATCATCACCTGCCTGATATTAAACAGAGTAACTATTGCAACAGGTATTACTATTACCGACCGCTCTTATCAATCAATAGAAAATAAAAACCGCATGCAAAAATGAAGCATGAATATAAGATTCTCTTCTCTCACCACTTCTTTCCGGTTGCATTAACAAAGTTATTAAAACAACGACTAAATAGATAATGCCATTAATCATCGTAAGAGATTGTAATAAAAATATTTTTTTAATTAGCGAATTCGAGATGGACTAATATCTCTTTGACTCCATATCGAATTTGTAACACTTTCTTACAAATTTATATTTTTGTAAATTTGAAAAAAATTCTTGCTATCTGACGAATATTTAATTATTACTTAAATGCCATTATATGGGCTATATTTAAAAATTACCCCCTGTTCCCCTTATCCTTGGGGACTAACTGATTGGGATTGATTTCTCTCTCCCTCTCATTCAACTCGCCATTATTCACGCTATAAGCACTGCTTTTATCTGTGATGATGGGATTTTTACTAGGTTATTTTTCTAACAAAAAATTGATTATTTCAACTCTGGGAAAAATATGCCCCTTGTGAGGCTACAGCAATCGCCTCACAAACATCTTTCCAGATAAAAACCTTATAGGACAGTGTGTTATGAATAAAAAAGAGTCTCTATTCCTACAAGAATTGCAATATATACGGCAATTGGCGCAGGAAGTCGCAAAAAAAAATCCGCATCTGGCAGATTTTTTTATCCGAAGGCGCCGGTGATCCGGATATTGAGCGAGTGATGCAGGGCTTTGCGCTGTCAGCCTCCCGTATTCGCGAAAAGATTGAGGATGAATTTCCCGAACTCACATTAGGGATGATGGCACATATTTGGCCATATGCCATGTGCCCGGTCCTGCCCACCAGCATCGTTCAATTTTCACCCGCTGGGAAACATCACCTGGCCGCGCTGACGCTACCCGAAGGGACGTTGGTTTCTGCCGGGGAAGGCGAAGAGGAAATCCGTTTTGAAACCTGCTGCCCTCTGCATATCGAACCACTGACGGTGATTGACCGGCAACTGAACGCAACCCCAGAGTACAGTGAAATAACGCTAACACTGCAATGTTCGGAGAATACCTCAGAGTGGCTCAGCCAACCGCTGCATTTCTTTCTGGGCAGCGATCGTCTGCAAGCCGCTGAATTAGCCTTATGGCTTGACTTTCATCTGTGTGATGTCTTTTTGCGAACACAGGACGAAACCATCAGGCTTGATAGCAGTTACCCTGTGCCGGCATTGTGGGGAACCGCGCGGCAAGTCGCTATCCTTCCCGCGCAGAAAACCACGCCATACTCTATATTGCAACTGATGACAGAGTACTATTATCTGCCCCATGTGCATGATTTTGTGACGATTGATATCAAGAAAGGTCGTCGATTGGTGGAGTTGAACGCAGACCGGACATTCGAGCTGATTTTTCGGTTTGATGGTCATCTGATGTTAAACGATATTTCCCAAACCTTTCTGTTGGACTGTGTGCCGGTAAGACATCTGGAGCCGATGAATGCGAAGATCTCGGTAAACAGTGAAGCCAACCATTATCAAATCCCATTGGATTCGACTAAGCAACTGTTCAAGCTGAACCACATTTACACATCAACTGAACCGGAACAGGAGCGCGGGCAACCCTACCGCTATCTGCCTATCGAAAAATTTATTCCAACCGCGCATTTTCTGCCGGACGCCGAGTTTCTTTACTATTATCAGCTTAGGACGGAATGCGATATGTCGCAGCGAACCCTGCAACATCTTCACTTCTTTGATTGCAATGGCAAACCAGCGGATAACCTACCGCCACACTCCATTCTTTGTCAATTTACCGGTTATCGGACACAGGCCACCAACCTGGGTATCGGTGCTATCAATCAGCTGGGAGAAAATGCCTCGGGGCTGAAAGTCAGCAATATCACCCCGGTTTCTGCCTGCCACCCACCAATAACGGAGGATAAGGAAGATAGATCGAACTGGACAATCATCTCTTTCCTTTCCATGTCCCCCTGGATGGCGTTTCACACTGACTCGTTAAAAGAGCTGATCAAACTATTCGATTTCTCCTACGACCAGTCATTAAGCAAACGTATCCAGGAACATATCGACGGTATCGTTCAACTGGACAACATCCTAATAGATCGTCTGGACAAAGGGGTTCCAGTGCGGGGCCATCAACTCGTCCTGACATTGAACCCGGATTGTTACGCCAATCAGGGGGAGATGCATCAGTTCAGTCTGGTGGTGTCACGCCTGATGACGCTTTTCATCAGCATGAGGACTTTTGTGATGATGAAGGTTATGGATGCCCACACAGGAAAAGTTCTGTGGAATTTTAACCACATGATGTTTGGGCTGCGTGCCTATCTGTAATTTAATTGTAAGGAAAGTGTATCAATGAGCAAATTAAGCCCACTCGATTGTCTTGACTGTAAAAACATGCTGAAACACTGGATAGAATTTCAGTTGGTGGATGAACAGGGGAAACCTCTGGTCAATATGCCTTATCGATTAAAAATCCGTGGAAATCCGCTGCTAGGACGTAAAGGCGTCACCGATGGCAATGGATTGCTAAGGGAAGAAGATATGCCGCCCCATCCGGTAACTCTGTACATCGGCGCCCAGCCGCTGGCCGATGAAATGGAACAGCGTCCGTTGCGGGAAATACGCGGTGAAGGGGCCTCTGTGGTGAAGCCAAAAGCGGAAGCCGAAGGCTATCAATATCGCTATGTGACTATCGGGCAGATTAGTGATGGATTGCCGGCGCTAGATGATTGGAATGATCCCAAAAAAATTCCACCGCCCTATCATTTCCCAGACCCGGAACCAAAAGGCTATCAGGTCCATCCGGTGAATCGGCGGTATGTTCTGGAAGTCTGTCCTTTTCGGGCCTGGGTTTTACTGCTACATCATCAGAAGGAGTATTCCATTGTGAATGCTTATAACCAGTGTTTAATGAGTGTGCTGGCCTATGCCGATGGGGATGTTGATATTGAAGGTTCTGTGAAACACTTTTTTAACCGGCAAATGGTGGATGTTTCAAAGTTGCCCTATAAAGTGGAAGCATTATCGGCAACACCTGTGGTTTACGATGTGCCGTTTAGTAAACGTTATAAGCGAGTGGAATTTATTGATTCACAAGCAGGAGACAATAAGCAGGGTGATACCAAACTGTTTTATGTTGCCAGTGAGAAAGATGTGATTGTTAGTTGGCGGGGAACCGCTAGCCTGGATAATTATCTGACTGATGCCACTTTCCAGCCATTGGCTTTAAGTTGCGATGATGACAAAGCGTTGTGCAGTGAGTTTATTCATCATGGTAAAGTGCATAAAGGGTTTTGGGAGGCATTTAATTTGGTTGGAGAGTTAATAGTCCCCAGTGATAAAAATAAAAAGGTATTCGGTGATATCATTAACTTAGTTAAAAACAAACGATTATTTATTTGCGGCCATAGTCTGGGAGGCGCACTGGCATTATTGCACAGCGCACAACTGAAAGAACATAATCCTTGTCTCTACAGTTACGGGATGCCGCGAACATTAACCCGCAGTGCGGTAGAGGAATTGTCTTCTATTATCCACTATCGCCATGTCAATGAAGATGATGTCATCCCTGCTGTGCCATTTGAGCAGGATATGGATAATGTTTTTTTCAATTATTGGGCGCCGGCGGGGTATGACTGGGCAGTGATGAAGTTGTTGTCGCCGTCACCGATTATGCAGTCAATTAAACAGGCGACAGCCAGTAAAGAAATCTATTTGCATCATGGTAAAGTTGTCCATTTTTTTCAAGCCAACAGTTGCCCGGAATGGCTGATTTCCGCCCGGAATGCCTCTCTTATAACCGGTGTTGCTGAAAAAATATTGGATAACACCACAAAACTCTACTTAATTCCTGAGTTAAATCAGGAGACAGAAAAGGATTTTTCGCTGGCCGGTGAGCGGCAAAACGCGTTGTTTAATCAGCTCAGTCAACAAGAAAAAGACAAACTGTTTGTTGAAAACAGAAGTGCTGATTTGGAAGGCGGATTCGGTTTCTCTAACCATAGCTCGTATAAATATGCGGGTTATATTGACAAGCGCCTCAGAGAGTTATGTGAGCCGGATAAGATTACGGTCTATCAGGACAGCCAGCGTCAATTTAAGGTGAAAATGGACAGTTATAAGATGCTTATCCCTGACAATGTTTACTACCGAAATCTCTATTTTCTGGATATGGATAAGCAGTTAATAAAGTCACTGACGGTCAGCCAGCAGGAAGAACAAGGGGAGCTGGCCTTACAGCATTACTGTGATAAACAGGAACTGTCCGTATGAAAATATTGAAGATAACGCTGGCCTTATTATTTCTCTATTTTATTTACTGGGCGTTTGGCGACACCTTTTTTGACCGGCTTTTTCCTTTTTCACCTGACGAGAAGAAACAGTTGATTACGGTGGAAGGTGTCGTGCCGAAATACACAAAACCGTATGTATCCGCGCAGTATATCTCAAAAGACTGTCTTAGATATCAGTTTGATGCTGGTATGTCGCCTTATCAAGTACCGACTTATTATGGATTGGATTTGGATGTAAAAGCTGATCCCCAAACCGGTTACTTTCAGGCGAAATTACCTTTTAATGGCGAGGGATGGTGTAAATGGAAAATTAACTGGGCTTCTGTTACGGTGGGGTATACCGATGTACACCATTTGGTGAAAGATGCTGTTATATCTGAAGGGGCAGAAGGGACTGGTTTAACCGCATTTATTAATGATGTAACCCAGGTTAATAATAGCGAAACTGCGATATTGAATATCCTGGATTACCATCCCACCATTTATCCGGTTTTAGAAATGTCTGAGGGACTTCCTAAAAGAGTACTCTTGCAAGGTGAAGTAGCACAACGTTTTTTTAGATTGAGGTTAACTCCAGGAGCGGAATGGAAAATCACCTTTAAGCCTAAACTGGATGAAACTAAAATGCCGAAAATTACTATCACTAACGGAAGGGGAGAATGGATTGAATATCCTGACGGGCACATTGAAATCAATACCCAAATGGTAGATACCCGTTACATAAAGTAACGTTCTATAAGGTTGTGTCACCAGTTTATCTAAATGCCAATATGAGAATACTGTTATTAAAAGGAACTGTCCGTATGAAAATATTGAAGATAACGCTGTCCTTATTATTTCTCTATTTTATTTACTGGGCGTTTGGAGACGCCTTTCTTGACAGGCTATTTCCTTTTTCGCCTGATGAGAAGAAACAGTTAATTACGGTGGAAGGTGTCGTGCCGAAATATACAAAACCGTATGTATCTGCGCAATATATCTCAAAAGACTGCCTGAGATATCAGCTTGATGCAGGTATGTCGCCTTATCAAGTGCCAACTTATTATGAATTGGATTTGGATGTAAAAGCTGATCCCCAAACCGGTTACTTTCAGGCGAAATTGCCTTTCAATGGTGGAGGATGGTGTAAATGGAAAATCAATCAAGCTTCTGTGGCAGTGGGGTATACCGATGTCCGACATTTGGTGAAAGATGCTGTGCCATATACGGGAACCAGTTTAACCGCCTTTATCAATGATGCTGTCCAGACGAATATTAGCGAAATCCCTGCATCGAATACGATTGATTTTAATCCGGTTCTTTACCCTGTTTTAGAAATGGTTGAAGGATTTCCGAAAAGCGTATCCTTACAAGGTGAAGTTAAATTATATCCCTTTAGGTTGAAGTTAACACCGGGGGCCAAATGGAAAATCATTTTTAAACCTAAGCTGGATGAAACTAAAATGCCAAAAATTACGGTAACTAATGGGAGAGGCGAATGGGTTGAGTATCCTAACGGAAGAATTGACCTCCATCGCCGAACTATAGACTACTGGAAGATAAAATAATATCTACCTTTGTAGGAATTGAGGAACAATTACCATGATAAATATCAAGCAATACTTATCGATCTTATCAGTGATTTTAATATCAGGCTGTGCTGATCCAAATGAGCCGCTTTCTCCTCCTAAAGAGAATCAATGGCTCACCGTAGAAGGGGTAGCGCCAAAATATACCAAACCTCATGTGTCCGCGGAATATATTTCGAAAAATTGCC
>NZ_PUWT01000087.1:0-5200 GCF_002968995.1 Photorhabdus hindustanensis | reverse complement strand
CTGACAGTAAGGGTTTGAGGTCTTTACGCGGGCTGAGGTTCACCCCGTGGCGTTGATAAGCGTGCTTCTTGATGTGGAGCGCCTTGTTGTACGCGAAACGGACCGCACCGAACTGAGCATTGAGATAATCAGCCTGTTCGGGTGTCGGGTAAATGCGGACTTTGGTGGCTCTTAACATCATCAGCGCTCATCGGGATAGTTTATGTATTTTAACCGCTTTTTGGGGCCGTGTCCCCCCGAGCTGCCAGTGAACGTGATGGTTAATAACCTGAAAGCCCTGCGGGCTTTTCGCCTTATATCACCGCCCGCATTGGGCGAGGGTTTACGGCGGATTTTGCTAAAGGCTGGGCGGATCTGATCGGATTTGGTCGCTCCTTTATTGCTAATCCAGATTTACCCTATCGTCTTGCCAATAGGTTAAAACTGAACCAACCGATAAAAGAAAAATTTTTCGGTGGTAATGTGGAAGGGTATACCGATTATTTGGCTATAAGCTAATAGAAATCCCTCCCACTCTTTTAAAGAGTGGGAAAATTGTGATGAAATAATTCATTCTTGCTGTCAAGGCGTCTAATTTTCTATTTCAAAAGAGAATATGTTATGACTGAAACAAACTCATTTAGCAATTTTCGGGGGAATTACTCTTTCCCGCAAATAGGATAACTAACTCTTCCCACTTTTTAATAAACTCGTTAAACCCCTTTGGGAACTGTTTACATATTCACTCAGAAAATCGATAAATGCTCTAATTCGGGTGCTTACAGCCTGATCACTGTAATATACAGCATTGAAAGGCATCCCGACGGGTAATCGTTTTTCAACCAGTAGTTCAACAAGTTCACCGCTGACAATCGCCTGATCAATCATATAATCAGACAGACACGCGATACCATTACCCGTTAAACATAGTTGTTTAAGGGTTTCACCACTGTTGGAAGAAAGTCCCACTGTTATTTCATGTAGTTGTCCGTCCTGACAGGCTATCGGCCAGGTATTAAGTGATACCGGCTCGGTAAAACCAAGACAAATATGATTTTTCAACTCATCGATACATTGCGGTATGCCATATTTTTTCAGATATTCAGGAGAGGCGACAATTTTTCGGTAGCTGGAAAAAAGTGGTCGAGCTCGAAGACTGGAGTCGGTTAAGTTGCCTGCACGAATGGCAATATCCACTTTTCGCTCAATCAGATTGATATAAGTTTCCGAAGAAATTAATGATAACGTTATTTCTGGGTAGCGTTCGCGAAAAGGTTTAATCAGTGGTATCAGTAAATGTAATACGACTGGTGTTGCAGCATCGATACGCAATAAACCACTTGGCGTATGTTTAGATTCCATAAGTTCAGTTTCAGCGGCTGCCATTTCTTGTAGAACATGCTGAACTCGGCGGAAATAACGCTGACCTTCTTCGGTTAGACTAAGCTGACGGGTTGTGCGATTGAGCAAACTCACACCTAGTTTCTTTTCAAGTCTTTTTATTGAACGGCTCACGGCGGAATTTGCTAATTGCAGATGTTCCGCCGCACGACTAAAACTCCCGCTTTCCACGACTGACACGAAAATTGTCAACTCTTCTGAATTTGCTTTCATTATTGCCTTCCTTGTAAAAGAGTATTCATGTTCCCAATTTCCGCCGCTGAAAGAACTTCCGGCTGCTCAATGGGGAAAACGGGCAAAGCCTGCAATAATCTTGGGCCATACCTTTTGCTCAGTAAGCGCCTGTCATAAATCACCACATCACCATAGCATTCATGACTACGGATAAGTCTTCCTACTTGCTGAATAAGGCTAAAAGAAGCACTTGGTAAACTCTGCACTTCAAAAGGATAACGTTTAAGTGATTTCAACCATTCGCTTTCAGTGATAATGACCGGATTATTCACTGGCGGAAATGAGATTTTTTGAATGTGAACCTGGGACAGATAATCCCCCTTTAAATCCAATCCTTCCGCAAAAGATTGCAATCCAATCAGTACACTACATTGCCCTTCATTGATACGCTGACAATGTGTTTCCACTAATCGATAACGTGGCTGATCCCCTTGCACAAGTAACATCAGGCGTAAGTCTGTTACATAAGAGAGAAAGATATCCATCGCTCTCTGACTGCTGAATAAAATCAACATGCCTTTATGTTGCTGCCTCAGCAATTGAGCCCTGAAATAACACGCCATTTCTTGCAAATGAGCGGCTTCATTGTGAAGTGTCGGTTCCAATGACATTTTGGGAATAACCAATTTGCCCTGCCGCATATGATCAAAAGGCGATGACAATGCGACAAAACGGTCGCTTGCTTTTTCAGTTAACCCAGTCAACTCCTGAATACGAGAAAAACTATTCAGAGAACGAAGCGTCGCCGATGTCACGACGACATGAGGAATATTACGCCAAAGCAGTTGATTAAGCTGTTCGCTGACTCTGATACCGGCACAATGGAAATAGAGATGTGACTGATTTTTCTCATCACGGCGTCTAAGCCATTTTGATATCGGCGCGCTAGATGACTCTTCCAATGCTGCCAAACGCCACAGCTTAGCCATATTTTCAAAATATCCAAGCGCACGGCTGGTATGCAAAATAGAGCGATGCAATCTGACAATATCCTGCTTAGCCGTCCGGTCAGTTAAATCATTCAGTATCGCTTCTGTTAATCCCCGTAAACCATCGGTCAATTTAAATAACTGCTGACAACAAAGCAGCAAATTATCCGGCAATTTACCCATCTCAAACAGATACTCATCGACTTCATTCTTTTCAGGTAAAAGCGCCTGAGTGATAGTGGCAAGCTCTCTAAAGCATTCCCGTAGTTTTTCACAGTGTTCATTCAGGCGACTAGCATTAGCTAAACGTGGTGGCTTTGCCGGATGGAATTGCACCAGATATTGCTCAACATGACGAACAAAAGTATCTAATTGACCATTAAGTTGAAACAGGGTGATTTCCCCCTCAACTTCCAAAGAATCCCTGGCGACATCAGGTATATGGTGTCCTTCGTCGAGGACCAATAGTAAATTTTTAGCATCAGGCAGTACTGACTCACTTTCCAATGCCGCCATCACTAACGCATGGTTAGCCACCACCACATCGACATTTTCGATCTCACGGCGAGCAATAAAAAATGGGCAACGATGATAATACTGACAGTTACGCCCCAGGCAATTTGCTTTATCCGTGCTCACTTTCCCCCACAAAGCATCGGACAAAGCCAGTGTATGGTGATCACGCAATCCATCCCAAGCAAAGGTTGTGTAATCACTACGCAACCGACGACACAATTCCCTCTCTTCACTATTAGCAAGTTCTGTTTTGTCCTCAACCAAAAACATAAGATCAATCTGTTCGCTATCGGTTGCACAGATAGCTTCAAGATTGCGTGGACAGACATAACGACCACGACCAAAAGCACCGGTAAATTTCAGATCAGGAATAATTTTGCGCAACAGTGGCAGATCTTTACTGTAAATCTGATCTTGTAAAGCGACATTCGCCGTACTGACAACCAATGGCTTACTTTCCGCTCTACTGATTGCAATGCCAGGTATCAGGTAAGAGAGGGTTTTACCAATGCCTGTTGGCGCCTCAATAACCAAATGACGACCTTCCTGATCCGCCAGCGTTTTTGCAACTTCGGCAATCATCTGTCGCTGCGGAGCACGAGAAATAAAACCATCAATATGTTGAGGTAATGCTTTATACCACTGACTTATCTGATTTTTTATTGAATTAGAAAGCGCCATTGAATTCTCTGACATACAACCGGAGTGCTATTGTCCCACAGAGAAGAAATGAAATCAGCTTCATGTCGAGGCGACAATCAACTCGTTTGTTAAATTGGCTAGCACCTTGCCAGCTATTCAGAACGCTATATACTTTCTACTTTCTACAACACCTGAGAACAATAATGAAAAAGCTCCTTATCATTTTCATCGCTATCTTTGCATTTGGTTCAATTGGCGGCGTATTCTTAGCGGGCCTTAATATGTATACCCGCTCAACCACACCGATAGAATCACTAACCAATCAACAGCAAGAGACCGCTACAGCACCGATACAACAACAATAACGGGCTGTAACACTTATTTTATCCTTGTATCTAATTCATCTTCGTGTCAAGTGAGGGACCCCATGAATAACGCATACTTTGTCACTCCACAGTGGTTAAAAGATCATCTTGATGATGAGAACATTGTCATCCTTGATGCAACCGCCCCACCGCCACCTCAACAAATTGATTGCCATAAACTTTGGCTGGATACCCATATTCCCAGCGCCCAATTTTTTGATTTAGACAAAGTTGCCAATCATCAAAGTGGATTGCCTCATATGCTGCCCGATCCACAAACTTTTAGTCAGGCGGTTGGTGCAATGGGCATTAGTGAAAATCATCTCGTCGTGATTTATGACCAAGGCAATATGTTCTCTGCCCCTCGCGCGTGGTGGACATTTAAGATCTTCGGTAGCCGTAACGTCCGTATTCTCGATGGCGGTTTACAAGGTTGGCAACAGGCAGGATTGCCAACAGAATCAGGTGAAGTGAAACGCAATCCCCAAATCTTTAGTGTCGATTTCAATGCCGACAAAGTGAAATCGCTGGAACACATTCTGGATTCGCTCAATGATCAACAGACCCAAATTGTCGATGCCAGAGCAATGGACCGTTTTCAAGCCAAAGCGCCAGAACCGCGCCCCGGCTTAAAAATGGGTCGTATTCCCGGTAGTAAAAACGTTCCGTGGACCATGTTAGTAGAAAATGGTCATTTTAAATCAGCAAATGAAATAACAGATATTTTCCATCAGCAAGATGTCGATTTAACCAAATCTATTATCGCCAGTTGTGGATCGGGTATGACCGCTGCCGTTTTGATTCTGGGTTTAGATATCATCGGTAAAAAAGATGTTTATTTATATGATGGCTCATGGGCTGAATGGGGAGCAGACAATAACACCCTGCCACTTGAAAAATAATTAAATACCATAGGGCATATCCACTCTATGCCCTTTAATTATTTAGCATAAACAAATAGATATATTCTTCAACCGTCAAATAACCCCCAATCAAATAATTTTCGTATCATTATATTTCAAAACCCCATTTATTAATTTCATTCCTCACCCTCAGTTAATATTATTTTTTTATAAATCATAGTTACATTAAATAATAAAATAAATATATTTATAAATTTAAATATTATTATTA
>NZ_PUWT01000086.1:0-10423 GCF_002968995.1 Photorhabdus hindustanensis | reverse complement strand
TCTGCCGGCGTAAGGGAATCCAGCCCCTGCATTCTGGCTTTTTCCTGAATTTCGCCTATCCGGGCACTGTAGTCACCTTGCAATGCCCGCAGCTCTTTGGCAACGGCAACGCACTGGTCAGCGCCTGAACACGTTGCTATCCGCTCCTGAACCTTGTCATACTCCTGCCGATATTTATCCCTAACGGCAGAACGGCAACTGGTATCACCCTGACAATTAACCAGTTCCTCACTGCGTGATTGATTCTTCTCCACACTTAGGTGGTTGTTGTCTACAACAAATGTAAAAACCTTTGTACAATAGCCAAAGTTGGTCCGGTCATCGATCAGATGGTGGCGTTTTAATTCTCACGATTTCCTTTCAAACGGGATAAGATCCAGATTCCTATTCCAGTCGGTATACCTATTACTACCCCTTTTTTTACTGAAAAAACAACATCATCATGCCAACTAAAGATGAATGTTTCGTTTTTCAAATAAACTAAAATCGCAGCACACAGGCATCCTGATAAGACCACCATAATCATAATAATTGTGCAAAATAACAGAAGAATCAGTAATGACTTAAAATGAATTATCATTTTGCTCCTCCTGATTTATCCAGCTTATCTTCAACTTTACTGCCTGTAACTTCACTGGCTATAGCACTACCAATAGCTCCAATAGTACTTGCCGTTTTATCCGATACTATAGGGAAATATTTATTTCCAACGTCGATTACTTTTCCTCCAGCAGTACCTACAACATTACCAACTGCTGCACCTACTACCGGGGCAAGCCCAATCCGTACCCGCAGCTCACTATTAAGGGACGCTGGCTGGCCGCGCTGGGGTTTACCACGGGAACCCCGATCACTATTACCAGCGAAGCCGGACAGTTAATCATTCAAATTGGCTGAGAATGACTGATGGCTAAAGGAAGAGTCCAGTTCTTTAGCTGGACTCTTTGGATAACAACAGGTTAAGGTTGATAATCCTCATATTCCCAGGCAAAGACACGAGATAGTTTTTGTGCTATCTCCATCCAATCTTGCCCCTCGCACTGATCGATATAGTTTGTAATGGTCTTTTTAATTTCATCCAAATTATACTCACGTACCAGAAGCGTATGACGTATCAATTCCGGCTGCCAATGATGGTTACACAGCCATTCAGGTGTACAGATAAAAAGATCAAAATATTCACTCCCACTTTCTGACTCTGGCCCGATTAATAGGGATAAGGTTATATTAATAGTTCCGTCATCTTCACCGGAGTACATGACTGGATCTTTATGCATACAATCTATGCCTTTTAGTACTGCTTTCACTAATGCATCCTCTTTTAATCCAAAATATTTAAATGACTGTTTCCAGTCTTATTTATTTTTCCTTTAGAATCAATTGAATATGTTTCAAAATTGGCTTGCACACCAGTAGTGGCATGGGCACTATTAGGTTTCTCTGATGGTGGTCTATAACCTCTTGTACCATCCGCACTAACCCAGCCATTTCCAGTAGTCTTCTTGGCTCCATCTCCTACCTAGATTTTGCCTAATCTATCCGCGTCTGCTTGAGTTCCTGCCCCAATGCCATAATTGAGCTTACCATTATCACCTTTAACTACAGCCGCCAACCTTGGGTCTTGCGAAGCAATATGACTAAGGTTTCGTTGCACTAAGTCTTCTTTTAACTTCGGATAAGTTGCCGCATTTTCCGCGCCACTTGTGTTTTTCCCTGCTGACTCAGGCTGAGCACCTTTGCCGGCATTATTTTGCGATGATTTTGGTGACGACTTCGGCCCTTTGGCTCCCTCTATCACAATAGGCAGTGTCATCGCCATTGCAGCGGCAGTCTCCTGACTCATGCCCATTGCTTCAAAGCGTTTTGTCCAACCGAGTTCGCCTACCTTGCCTGTGGCCGCCTGACCTAACGTATTCACCGCCGACAGGTAATTTCTGAACTCAACCGGCAATGTGCCATCCCGGTCCATATTTTTGAGGGTACGTTCAAACACCGGCCACTGATCAACCAGATAACCATACTTCTGCGCACACTGGGTCGGGTTGCTGTTGCAGAAGTCCACCATTTCCTGCTGATTACGGATATTGGTATCAACCATCTCCTTGATCACTTGTTTGCAGCTTTCGCCTTCACAGGTGCGGGCTTGATGCGCAAAATTGTCCAGCTCATTCACGCTCAGATAGTTATTCTCAATAGCAACTTATTTAATTTTTAACTATATATATACAGATCAATGTCTAGTCCCGCATTTAACTCGTCAAGCTCTTTGATCATCATTTTATCCAAACTTATTGCTGGTCTAATTCCTTCTTCTATTTTAATTACTATATTAAACTGATAATCAAGCTCATATTCATTAGCTAATTTTACTAAAACCTTTTTTTTGTCCTGTAGTAATACGAATATTTTTCCTAACTGTTCACCAATATCAAGCGACTCTTCATCACCTGTACTCAAAAGCCAACAACTATCTATTCTAAGGCGTTTTTTACCTAGTATAGGATCGCCTTTCACCCAACATTTTGTTGGTTGAATAGCTAATTTTTCAGTTACATCCCCAGGATTTAATTTATCTCCCGAGATCAAAAAATACACACTCACAGTTGATTTACTCATTCGTTATAACCTTATTTAATGAATTCACCTGTTGGGATACCTTCTCCAGTACCCCCTTTTCTGAAAACTCATAGTTCACCAGTTTCTTTATTTACATAAATATCATATTTCGATATATTTTTCTTACCAACAACATCAGATTTAAGCTCATGGGCATCAATTCCATTCTGTTTTAAATACTTGTCATCAGCCATTTTGATATTTGATGGTTTATGTTCATTCTGTCCATTCTTATTTTGATTATCTTCAGGTGGCTGTTGATTTCCTGTACCACCATACTCCTTCTTCTCTTCATTCGTCAGGTTTTCCCCCACATTTGGTTGGCTTTCATTATCCACATAATCTGACGAACATACCCGGCCAAAGGAGCATTGGGTGGCTTTATCTATAGACTCTCCCATTTCCTTCAATTTTTTGTCCACAGTTGAAGCTATCGTCTGATTTGCTTCATTTACGGCTTCACCTGTGTTTGAACCCGCTATCGGTGGTGGTGGCATTGGTACAGCTAGAGCATTATTATCCGCAACAACGCATTCCATTGCGAAGTTGATTACCGAACGCCGATTTTCCCTGTGCATTCAGTCAGTTACAACCCGTTTTTTCCGATGTGCGTTCACCGCCGAACCCAAAACCCCCTGACGCACTTTTCACCCCCGAAGGCCGGTTTTTCTCGCCGTGCCCTTGTCAGTGTAGCCCCTTTTTCGGCAACGGGCGAACGTCGCCCAACTTGCTTGGGCGGCGGGTGCCCAGGGGCGCTGGCTGGCCGTGCTGGGGTTTACCACAGGAGCTCTGATCACTATTACCAGCGAAGCCGGACAGTTGATTATCCGGCTGGTAGAGAACGGTTGACGGCTAAAAGAAAGATCTTAGTCAATTCATAAAGCCGGGAATTTTATTAACATTCTTTTATTCGATTAATAAGTGAAGCCATCACTTCAGTGGCTTCTTCTTTAAATTTAATGCTCCATTCTTTAGTCCAATCACTTGGTCGACCTTGATCTTCCCATTCAGCTAAAGCAACAGAATTAATTATTTCTAATTCAAACCATATTTTCTGATATCGCTCATCATCGTACAGATCCTCTGATGAATTAATGAACCTAGAGAACACCATTAAGTCATCTAATGAGTTAACCGCATCTTTTATCAAGGATTCTTTATTTTCCATATTTCACCGTTACCACTTTACCTGATTCATTAGTAACAATAGATACATTATTCATTGGGTCATAATGAACAGTCGTTCCCCCTTTACTCGGGGTTGATATTCCATTTTTGATGGTATTTTCTACAATAGATGGAGTGATTCCGCGATCTTGCATACGATCCAAGGCATGACCGGAATACTCTCTGTTATTAATAGTCACAGGTTCATTCCTTACGGGTTGGTAAGAGGGATTTTTAGGCTGATTCATCTGCTTCTGTTTACCTCCCATAGGGAGAGTAGCCCCAGAATTTGTATTATTTGCAGAGTTTCCAGATTTACCTTTACCCAATCCTCCAGTCACAGCACCCAGTGCAGCGCTCGCCAGGATTTCTGCCTGCTGCTTATCGATACCGTAGCGGCTTTGCAACTGGTTGGCAAATTCCGTACTCGAAACGACGCCTTCGGCTTCAATCTGCTGGGCCAACAGAGAAGACATGTCATTCTTCATCCGTGAAAGCACATCGTCACCCAGTACGCGATCGATGGCTTGACGTACCAGCATACCATTAGCCGGGATATCGCCGTATTTTTCCTTGCAGGCGGCGGGGTTGGAAGAACACACTGCGATCAGCTCTTTTTGCTGCTTGAGGCTCAGATCTTCCATTTCCTTCGTGATCTGTTTGCAGTCGCCACGTCCCTCACACCCTTTGGCTCTGGCCGCAAAGTCGTCTATCTGATCCGCGCTCAGATAGTTATTCTCAATAACAACTCTTTATGATTTCAGTTCAGTATTAATAGATGCTCCTGTTTTTTTCATTACTAAATCCTCTGCTAACGGTAGGTCTCTAATTAATTTTTCTATTGTTCCTCTAGGATATCGTTCTTCTTGGAATGTTTTTTCATAATTTGTTGTATAAATAAGACGATCTTCATCGCCATCAAAACCCAACCAAAAAATAAAGCCATAATCTGATAATTCAGAGGATAATGAGATAAAGTTCTCCGGTTCTCCTTCAGAAAAATCTAAATCAGACAATGGGATATTCCCAACATCTCGCAAGTTCTTGCGCATTCCGTCTTCAAGGCTCTCTTTTAGTTCAGATATCACCATGTATAGATCCATTGTTACTCCTTTCCCTGGAACTAATGTGTCATTAATTATAAAATTAAACATTCCACTCGGTGAACACAGGACATCAATTTGCTCAATATGGATAGCAATTTGATAAGGATCTCCAATAATCATTTTATTTTCCACCCTTCTTGTTTTTGTAACCTAGACTTCACCTTTCCAGTTAATTCCAATTTATTTTTTGAGTCTCCAGTACTACCAGACCAATGGTAGACACCTGTATTATTTGGTGAAAATCTATGGATATGTCCATTGGAGTCTTTAGCATATCTATGTTTATCAGAATCTATAGATACTGAACCTTCAAAAATGCTCAAAGAGTCTCGTGGTTCAATACCAGCATTCGGTCTGAACCCTTGAGCTCCAGGTGTATGCTTAGAGTTAGATTCAATTTTTAGTCCATTACCTGCAACTGTTGTTTCGGGAATAGGTAATCTGTTATCCCGTCCTTCGGCCAAATAAGCTAAATTATCTTTCGTTGTTCCATCAGGAATTGGGGTCACCGTCGTATTACCACCTACATCCGGCTTACCTTCCGTATTGCCGGTATGATTTGGTGTAATGTCAGACCGATTTTCCTCATTGCCTGTATGGTTCGGTATACTACCCGGCTTTAACTGTTGGTTTCCACCGGTATGATTAGGGTATTTCCTTATATCGTCAGACTGATTACCACCTGTATGTGTTGGCAGATTAGCTGGATCAACAACTTGAGTGTATTTATCCTGAAGTGTATTTAGGTAACTCTGTGTGATTTCATCATTTCCCATCATCTGAAGCATAATCAGATGGTCTAAGTCTTCTGAAGAAATCTTATCAGCGATTTCCTTTGCCACTATTCCGGTTATACCCGCCTTAACGCCTATCTCCAGGACTTTTTCTGTCACTTTGGCTCGACACGGAGCAGCTATTGCACACCCTTCTGTTACCAGTTTTCCCAGGAAATTATTATCGGTAACAACGCATTCCATTGCGAAGTTGACCGCCGACCCCGATTTTTTCTAAAATAATCAGTCTATGCCCCGATGCGCTTTTTCAGTTCAGCAGGTCACGTACTAAAAATACGGATGATGCCGAAGTTAGGCCATATTAGCTTCCAGATGAAATTGCCCGGAAATTAGGATTCGGGTAAGTTCAATTATTCAATAAATGTTCCTTAGCTTTTGATAAAGCATATTGAAGCCAATCAAGATCAACTATCCTAGCATTAGGAGAAAATTCCACTTTGATGTTTTCAAGTCCTTCCTCTTGTTGCAAAAGAGCAAAAAACTCTCCATTACAATAAATTTCAGCTATTAAACATTCATAATCTACATCACTTGCTACGACAATTTTTAATTGATATTTATTATTCATCATGGCTCCAAAAATCCGCGGAAGTTACCCTGAGTATCAAATCTTGCACCACGACCATCCGGTGCTATTACATCGAAACCACCAAAACGATTACCCTCTTGAACCTTAGCTCCTGGTGTTTTGATTATTCCATCCAAAATTTTTTGTCCTTGCTGGTTGATCTGTTCTGGATTTCCTTTAGCAACAGGGAATGCGCTACCTTCACGGCTTCCATGCTTCTGCAAGGCTCTACCAGCAACAGTTAAATTTCCTGCTTTAGCTGCCGGATCAATTTTAGTTCCTGTTTTAGCAAGTTCGGTTACCTCTAATTTACCAAATTTTCCTGCATCTATTGTTTGGACAATAGGCTTATTAAATATACTTTTGGTTGCATTAACCGCTACAGCTTCTGTTTGTGCCGTAGCAGCTTCTGCGGCTGTTTTGCCCACACCGATTACGCCAGCGGCACCCACACCACCCGGTGTTAATGCTTCAGCGACCTGAATACCCGCATTGTTCAGGCAGATTGTCGGAGCAGCTTTACATCCTTCCAGTGCTGCTCGTGCCATCGCAGCAATTTCAGGCGTAGCGGCCACAATTTGGGCCCCCGGCTACTGCCATTCCTCCCACAGAGACAATTAGATTTCCATTAGCTATACCTTTAGCAACATTACTTTTGCAAGCCGTATCACAGTCCGGTGTTTTAGCCAACCAAAATCCCAAGTCTGACCCGGCTGCTGCACCTAGGGCATTATTCTCAGCAACAACTTTCTCTGTCGTGAAGTCTGACGCCGAACCTGATTTTTTCTAATGCACTCAGTCAGTTACAAACCATTTTTCCCAGTGCGGTTTGATGCTTGACCAACAACGCCCCGATGCGATTTTTGAGCCTCATAAGCTATTTTGCTTTGATGCTGTTAAAAGGCAGTGAGTTAAATGGTTGAATAATATTCGAATGCTTTTGAAATTATTTCATTAACTTCACTCTTATAAAGAATAGCCTCTCTGATATCAGGATTAGTGATCGTTTCCCAAAAACCATTCCCATGTTCGTCTTGCTTTAATTCACTATACTTAGCGCCAAGTATCCTAACCATATCACCATGAGAAACAGCAAAAACAACAAAACCAGCATCATTAATATTTTCTGTTGACGCTTGATATTGATAAGATTGCTCAAAATTTTCGGGCTCATCTTGTCCTATCAACTCTGGAGAAATCATTCCTAACATAAAGTTAAAAGCATCTTTAGTTCCTTTTTCAAACAACGCTTTATTTTCCTGAAAAGAAAATAAAGCATTAGTATTGTCTTTCAATGAAAAAACATCTACCCAAAGGGTAGATGTCCTTATTTCTTCAGGGAAAAAAAAACCATCAATACAAAAATGGAAAAGTCCATTTTTATAAGTATCATCACTCCATTCTGGAAGATGTTGTATTAACACTGCAAAACGATATGGATCACCAAAAATCATTTTTATCTCCATTTTCCGGACAAACCAAGTTGTTTTTTGACTTCATTAGGAATGTCATTTTTATTCAATGGATTTTTTACATCACCGGTACTTCCATTCCAGTGATATTCCCCATTGGTCCCTTCGAACCGATGAACATTACCTTTTTCGTCCTTAGCAAATCTAACTTCTTTATTACCATAATTTTTGGAGCTTGGAATTGAATTTTCAAAAAGTTTCAATGAGTCTTTTGGTTCTATTCCCGCATTACGGCGATTTCCATCACCACCAAGAGTATGTTTAGGATTTGATTTATAAACTAACCCATTATTTGCTGTCACTGGATTAGGTACTGGTACAGCACTTCCCTTGACTCCTTTTGCTCCTGCTTTACTGATCCCTCCGGCCACTCCCGCAGACGCAGCAATTCCCGTTTGACCCATAATCTTCACGATTTCCTGGGTGGTTTCTTCTGAGCCGCCGGTGACTTGGGCACGATGGAGCACCAAATTCCGTGATGCGTCAATATTTGACATGGCACCCCGTAAATCTGCCCATTCCCGCACTTCTGCTGGAGTGAGGGAATCCAGCCCCTGCATTCTGGCTTTTTCCTGAATTTCGCCTATTCGTGCGCTGTAATCACCTTGCAATGCCCGCAGTTCTTTGGCAACAGCAACGCACTGGTCAGCGCCTGAACACGTTGCTATCCGTTCCTGAACCTTGTCATACTCCTGCCGATATTTATCCCTAACGGCAGAGCGGCAACTGCTATCACCCTGACAATTAACCAGTTCCTCACTGCGCGATTGATTCTTCTCCACACTTAGGTGATTGTTATCGACTGCGTTCTTCCCGGCTTGAGCCCCGGTAACGGCACTGGCGCTGGAGTCACCAGCAATGCCGCCTGCCAGCCCGGCCGCCAGGGTGGAAAGGGTGCTGATAGTTTGCTTCTGCTCCTCCGTTAACTCACTGACTTTAGCCCCGTCGCCGTAAAGTTGCTTAACCAGGACTTGAGCCGCCAGTTCCCCCGAAGCTGCACCGGCTGCGCCTGACAAGGCATTATTGCCGCTGACTTCCGCCGCCACCGCGCCTAAAATCGCATGGGCCAGCGTGTTGGTGGCAATATCCACCTGATGGGTTTTCGGGTCGGTGGTCAGCTCTTTTATCACGCCCGCCAGATACGGTGAAGCGCCCCCGGCCAGCGCCTGACCGAGATTGTTCCCCGCTAAGCCCTGAATCGCTGCCGTAGCCGCCTGTAGGGCTTTCTGGTAGGTTCCGCCGGTCCCAAAGCCCGAGTCATTCAGCGCCTGTGTGTAAGCGGTATCATAAACTTGCTTATTGATATCCGCCGCAGTCGGGTGTGGATTGCCACTGTCGACCAGTTTTTTTTCTGGCTGCCGCTTTGTCCGGCTCACTGATATGGTCCAGCTTCGCTTTCGCCGCTTTGGTGGCGATAATTTTCCCTTCGGTACTGGCTATCTCGGTCATCTGGGCGCTGATCTCGCCAATCAGTTGCGCCTGTTTCAGCCGTTGCTGCGCTTTTTCCTTATCAAATATCGGACTCAGGACATTGGCGGCGTTATCGGTATCGCGGCTGAGGGTCGCGATATCCTGCGTCTGGTGCGCCTTATCCCGGATAATCAGGTTGCCGTCGCTGACGGCGGCGTGCGTGGTGCTGCTGTCATGGCCCTGGTTATGGGAACCGCTCAGCCCATTGACCGCCAGATTATTCAGGACCTGACCGGCGGTGGGTTGGCCGAGGCTGACGCCCGCGCTTTGCTGCTCAACAGTAAAGTCCGCTTGATTTTTAATATCCTTGAAGCCCAGCGTTCCGGTGTTCAGGGTGTTGTTGGCTTTGTCGGCGGTACTTGCTATCACCGCGCCGTCCAGTTGGGTGTGGTCGCCGACGTTAACCTGATAGCCGCTTTTGCCGGCAAACAACCCGGTCTGCTCCTGCACGCTGTCATAGTTGCTGTGGAGTTTATTACGGCTGGCATTGAGGCTCGCGGTACTGTTAGTGAGGGGGCCCACGGCGGCGCTGACGCCCGCGCTGGCGTTGTGTTGCTGGCTGTCATAGCGCTGGCTGTCCTGCTCGCTGCTTAATGTCAAATGACGTTTTACTTCGGCGGTAATCTGCTCGCCGCTGACCTGAGCGCCTTTTAGCGTCGTATCCCGGCCACTGTTCAGCCCGACGGTCTGTCCCGCCTGTAACGTGGTGTTAGTGTGGCTGACGCCGTTGCCGTTTTCATGGCCGTTGCCCCGACTGACATTGGCCGAGACGCTCAGACCGGTGCCCCCCGGTCCCGCAGTCAGGCCCACGCCCAGCGAGCTGCCGTGGCTGCTGTTTTTGCCGGTCGTCTGTTCGGTGCTCTGGCTGGAGGAGAGTTGAATATCCCGGTTAGCATGGAGTTGCAGGTCTTTACCCGCCTGTAACTGGCTGCCCTGAATGCGGATATCGCCATGCTGGCCTGATGCGTCTTTGCCATCCCCTTTGGCGGTTATGGTGAGGTTATTCCCGGCAGTGAGGTGGCTGCCCTGTTGAGTGGTCTGGCGGTGCTGCTGTTCTGAACGGGAAGACTGGCGACCGTAGGACAGGCTCACCCCGGCCAGATTATTATTGCCTTTGTCGTCACTGCCCTGAGCTGCCGCCAGTCGGCCGGCCTGCGCCGCTTGCACTCCGCTGAGGGCGGCTTGAGTGTTTTGCAGCGCTTTCACTCGCGGGTCACTTTCATTGCGAGC
>NZ_PUWT01000085.1:0-6001 GCF_002968995.1 Photorhabdus hindustanensis | reverse complement strand
TGCTGCGGTCACAAAATGCTGGAAATGCCGCTGCGTAAGCGGCTCTGGCAATGCCCTTTCTGTCGAGTCGAACATGACCGCGATATCAATGCGGCGCTCAACATCGAGCGCAAGGGCATAACAGAATTACAGGCGGCGGGACTCGTCGTCTCTGCCCACGGAGGCCAGCGTAAATCCGTCATAAAGACGGTGGCGGCCTGAGAAGTGGGAAGCCTCGCCGTTTTTACGGCGGGGAGCAGTCACCTTAAGCGCTTTACGGACAGATGTTGGGATAGTTGTCTGGCTGCGACGGGTAAGTTTGGATTCTGCACTAACTTCGAACTCAACATTTGGTAAGACGTGCATATTTCTACCTCGTTATGCTGATTTGAGAATCTGCTTAACGAAATGTAATGCAAATACATTGTACTGGCAATATATCTATATTATCGCTTCATGCCGACTTCCAAGTGTTAAGTTTTTCAGTTTATTACATTGAATAACAATAAAATTAATCAACCGAAATTCGACTAAATCCCTCTGTGAGATCATCAATCAAATCTTGAACATTCTCCAGCCCGACATGCAGGCGAAACAGGGTACCCGTTCTTTGTGGCGCACCGTACTGGCGTATTATTTTTATCTCTTCTGGTTGATAACCCAGGATCAAAGATTCAAAACCGCCCCATGAGAATGCCATTTTAAAGTGGTGAAAATTATCCAGATAATCGGTAAATTGCTGCGGGGTTAATTTCTCTTTCAACTGAAAAGAGAACAGACCATTACTGCCGCTGAAATCACGGATGAAATTCTTGTGACCGGGGCAGGAAGGCAGAGCCGGATGATAGACTGAGGCGACTTCGGTTCGTTGTTGCAGCCAGCGAGCGATTTCAATACTGCTTTTTTCATGCTGTTTCAGGCGAATAGCTAAAGTACGTAATCCACGACTGGCCATATAAACCGTATCGGCATCTGCCATTTGTCCCATCAAATAAGAACTCTCTCGCAGTTGTACACAACAGCGTTCATTAGCCACCGCAATCCCTAACATTGCGTCTGAGTGACCAATAATATATTTGGTGCCTGATTGAATCGAAATATCGATGCCGAATTCTAGTGCTTTAAACAGCACGCCTGCGGACCAGGTATTATCGATCATGATGACAATATCTGGATTGACGCGCCGTACTGCACGGACAATCGCGGGAATATCCTGTACTTCCATCGTGATGGAGCCAGGGGACTCAAGAAACACCACTTTGGTATTGGGCTTAATCAGATCAGCAATCTCCTCGCCAATCATGGGATCGAAATAATCAGTGGTAATATTCATCCGTGACAATATCTTGTCGCAGAAGCCTTGCGTCGGGTCATAAGCCGAACCGGTTAATAGAATATGATCACCGGCGGCGGCAAAAGCGAGAATGGCATTACTAACCGCGGCAGCGCCAGAAGGGTAAAGCATACAGCCTGCGCCACCTTCCAGTTCAGCCATTGCTGCTTGAAAAGAGAAATGAGTCTGTGTACCACGGCGGCCATAAAATAGTTCACCTTTGGCCCGGTTTTGCGTCGCCTGTCTTTTGGCGGCGACAGAATCGAAGATCACCGATGATGTTCGCTGAATGATTGGATTGACTGCGCCTTGAGTAAATTTTTGGCTTCTACCTGCATTGACCAGTGAAGTTTCCAGTTTTTTTTTCTGCCATGATCCATTGCTACCTTGAACACTTCAATTTTTGAAATGGTGTAAAAAAATAGAGTTAACACGTTAAAAGATTTAGACCTTTTTGTACAAAGGGATTAGAACAACTTGACGAAAATTCATTCTGATTACCTGTGATTGGAGGCTCCTTAGCTTTATTTTGTGAAGGGGTAATACTTTTTTATTAAACAATAATGATAATTACTATCAAATCACTTAAGGTTTGATATTATCAGCCTGCATTTTCATTCAATCTGGTGAAGATGAGTGAAGACTCGGTATAAATTAAGGTTAGTGAGATGACGAACAGTAATTCACGGCTAAATAACAAGGTTTATAGCAAAGGGAGTAAAGGCCAACTGATGCGAAATTTGACTGCTTCAATAATATTAGCGTTCGGGCTGACAGGTTCAGCATTGGCTGATACAGCACCTGCATCGGCAACAGACAACAATACTACGGCAAAAACCGCCCAAATTGCAGGTTCTACTCCGGCAACGACGGGTACAACCGCACCACCTGCAAATCAGATTGCACCGCAAACGGCACCTGCGACGGAGGCCGCCCAAGTGACGCCGGTTGCGACGGATGAGGTTGCACCTAACGTTCCTGCTGATGAAGCCAGCCTTTCCAGCGGCTTTGCGACTGATCTGTCTATTTGGGGCATGTATCAGAACGCCGACGTTGTTGTTAAGACCGTGATGATTGGTCTGGTGATCGCTTCTGTGATTACCTGGGCCTTATTCTTCTCAAAAGGCACAGAACTGTTGGCTGCTGGTCGTCGTTTACGTAAAGAGCGACTGGCTTTGGCGGAAGTGAAGAGTCTTGATCAGGCTGCGGAAATTGCCGAAGGTTTCAACAAACTCAGTATCAGCCGTTTGTTACTGGGTGAAGCACGGGCAGAACGCCAGTTATCTTCCGAGAGTACTGATCTGAATAGCACAAAAGAGCGTGCTGCTTTCCGTATGGAGCGTTCGGTTGCGGCGATCAGCCGTCATATGGGGCGTGGTAATGGCTACCTAGCAACCATTGGGGCGATCTCTCCTTTCGTTGGTCTGTTTGGTACGGTATGGGGCATCATGAACAGCTTTATCGGTATTGCTCACTCACAGACAACTAACCTCGCGGTTGTGGCGCCGGGTATTGCGGAAGCCTTGTTAGCAACAGCGCTTGGGCTGGTGGCGGCGATTCCTGCCGTTGTAATTTATAACATCTTCGCCCGAATGATCACTGCTTACCGTGGTCAGGTTGGTGATATGGCGGCACAGTCACTATTACTGCTTGGCCGTGATCTGGATTTAGCAAATAGCAAGACAAGGTGATTTATGGCAATACGTCTTAATGAAGATTTGGACGATAGCGGCGAATTGCACGAAATCAACGTCACACCATTTATTGACGTGATGTTGGTGTTATTGATTATCTTCATGGTAGCAGCGCCACTGGCAACCGTTGATATTAAAGTGGATCTACCTGCTTCGTCGGCAAAACCGCAGCCACGTCCAGAAAAACCGGTATTCTTGACGGTTAAGGCTGATCGTCAGCTTTATGTCGGTGATCAACAGGTCGATCATGATACTTTGGCAGCGGTATTGGATCAGACCACCCAATCTAATAAAGAGACCACCATCTTCTTTCAAGCTGATAAAACCGTGGATTATGAAACACTGATGAGTGTGATGGACTCTTTGCGTAAATCGGGCTATTTGAAAGTGGGGTTGGTGGGAATGGAAGCGGTTTCATCGGGTTAATTGTCACTGATTCTTCTATTGATTAACCGCGCTGGAAAGCGCGGTTGAGATAAAATGATAATTGGTTTGTATTAATTAAGAGCTTAATTTAAACAGGATGAGGGATAATCACGCTATTCTGGATCGATAAGAAAACATCGAAATGACATTTACAGAATCTGTCTGATCATGAAGCTCATAAAGTGAATTATCGTTAGCCAATTCAAGCAGCATTGGCACTGTAATTTTTAAACGCTTTGCTAATGCTTCAATATCAATACAAACATCATTAATAAGTACTTTTATTGCTCGATGAAATAATTCAGGTTTTTCATGGGGAATAAGATAATCCTCTTTTTCCTCAATAGCTTCTCCCTTACGTTTAAGCCCCAAAAAAGCCGTTTTGTATTGCGTATCGCTTAAAAGGGAAAGCTGATGCGCCCGATAAATAATTGCGGCTTTACTTACTTTCCAGGTTAACTTGAACTCGCTTAGACCTCGCCAATTGATTCTCCCGCCTATCGGGGCAGGGAAATATTTAGCCATTGCACTTCGTGGTAAAAGTAGGGCAGAGGCAAATTGGTTGGCTTGAGATTCGGTTATTCTGTCACCGGTAGATATTCCGCCGTGTAACACAAGATGTCCAATTTCATGTGCAATATCAAACCGTTGTCGGCATGGTGACTTCTTGGCTGTATTTCTGACAATGAAAGGTCTATCTAATGGAACGGATAACGCGTCAACATCATCAGATACCGAGTCAAACGAGGTGACAAATGCACCTAGCTTTTCAGCCAAGCGAGTCACATTTTCAATTGGCCCAAACCCTAATCCCCAATCAATCCGACATTTTTCTGCTGCTCGTTCAACTTCTTCCGGGGAATTTGCTTTTAATTCAGGAAATAACACCGGGGGTAAATTTAGGTTTTCTTCAAAAACAACGATTAATCGCCTATATAACTCAGCCTTTGCAAGTGCTGCTAATTTTGTTGCTACTCTGATTGCGCTGCGTTTACGGAAATGAACAATCTCCTCGTTCACAGGAGATTGTACTTGGGTTTCAAAAAACGCAGGAGTAACCTGCAATACAGTCGCTAATTCATTAGAAAGTTCATTAGTGGGCACAGCAAAGCCGGATTCCAGCCGCTGAATATATTGGCGGGTTTTATTAACCTGCTCAGCCACTTGCTCAAGAGATAGCTCGTGATACAGACGAGCTAATCGCAAATTAGAACCATTGAACACTTGTCACCTACTTGTTATTGCGCTTGTTTTCTCTGGATTTATCAGGCACCGCAGCACTGATAGGATCCAATTCGATTGTTACCGCAGATGGCGGTGTGTTGTCTGTAGAATGCAGCACAGAAATTTTGCTGTTATCGTAAGTCCATTGAGACAACATTTCTTCATGCTCGTTGTAACCAGCAAAATGAACTTGTGCGCCTTCGCCTTCAAACTGGGGTTTTTCTACAATAAAGCGCCATATTGTTGGTATCGTGATTTCTGGCGCCCAGAGTTGGTCTACACTATTACGGCGAAAGAAGCCTGATTTTTTGGGATTTTCTGGGTCATCAGTAAAAAAACGAAGCGGGATTGTTTCTATTTCGATGGTCGTATCCATACCAGGATTAGTTAGTTTCAGCCAATCATAAGTACCTTTCATGCAGAGCTGGATAAGACATTGCCTTTGTCGGCCAAATGTACAGGTACCTCGGGTATAATTATCATCTAATGGTGTAGAAAGCTGCTCATAGGTATGATCAAGCACATTGAGTAATTCTTTTGCAATGATACTTAAACGTTCTTCACTTAACTGCGGATGAAATTCCCAAGGGTAGCGGATGTTTGGCATTTGCTGTTTTCTCTAAAGGTGCAAAAATTCAAGTTTGTCAACCTTGATGTTGGTGCAATTTTCCAATTTTGTCAATCTAACATCATCTAAATTGTTTTTTGATGTACTTCAAATCGAACAAATCATATGGTTGTTTATTACCATTTATGTTTATTTCTTTTAGTTAATTGCCATCTAATCCCATTTAATTTCCACTTCTAACTGGAAAAAATTGGCCTCCAAAGAGTGAATTAAAGAGAGTAGAGTGATTTTATTGGGGAAAATAGGTAATCGATAAATATCTATGATATCAATGCGGCGCTCAACATTGAGCGCAAGGGCACATCAGCATTACAGGCGGCGGTTCTGCCTAAAGCCAATTTTCCTTGTTGCCGATGTAGTTGATAGATCGCATTTGCCAAAATTCTCCCTCCAGATGCCCCTGGTGGGCGGCCCAGAGAAATGGCTCCTCCATTACAGTTAACATGAGGAGCATCTCATTGAATTTTAGCAAAATCCGCCGTAAACCCTCGCCCAATGCGGGCGGTGATATAAGGCGAAAAGCCCGCAGGGCTTTCAGGTTATTAACCATCACGTTCACTGGCAGCCCGGGGGGGACACGGCCAAAAAAAGCGGTTAAAATACATAAACTATCCCGATGAGCGCTGATGATGTTAAGAGCCACCAAAGTCCGCATTTACCCGACACCCGAACAGGCTGATTATCTCAATGCTCAGTTCGGTGCGGTCCGTTTCGCGT
>NZ_PUWT01000084.1:0-4852 GCF_002968995.1 Photorhabdus hindustanensis | reverse complement strand
AACGTGCGCATAGTGGCGGCTTGGGGTGTCGTATTCTACGTGAGAAGTAGAGATGGTGATACCACGCGCTTTTTCTTCTGGCGCGTTATCGATTTGGTCGAATGCACGAGCGTTACCACCGTAGGTTTTAGCCAGTACAGTAGTGATAGCAGCAGTCAGGGTAGTTTTACCGTGGTCAACGTGGCCGATAGTACCAACGTTAACGTGCGGTTTTGTACGTTCAAACTTTTCTTTAGACATTAGATTGTCCCTCTAAGACACGGAATCGGTGGTTCCACCACATCAACCAAGCAGTTGCTCGTTGAATATCGTTTACAGGAATAAAATCGGGAGACAAGGACATTAAGGAAATGGTGCTGATAGGCAGATTCGAACTGCCGACCTCACCCTTACCAAGGGTGTGCTCTACCAACTGAGCTATATCAGCACATCTTGGAGCGGGCAGCGGGAATCGAACCCGCATCATCAGCTTGGAAGGCTGAGGTAATAGCCATTATACGATGCCCGCATTGAACTCGGCTACCTGACTTTAATCAGCTGTATGTTGATCTCGATATATTTTACTTTCATTAAGTACTAAAAAAATATCAAGATTAAATCTGATTCTTTGGTGGTGGGGGAAGGATTCGAACCTTCGAAGTCTGTGACGGCAGATTTACAGTCTGCTCCCTTTGGCCGCTCGGGAACCCCACCTTTTCTAAATTTTTAATGGTGCCGGCACCAAGAATCGAACTCGGGACCTACTGATTACAAGTCAGTTGCTCTACCAACTGAGCTATGCCGGCATCAAGTGCTGCGCATTCTAGGCAGTGTGAGCGCACTATGCAACAAAAAAATTACTCCCATTGATCATTCGGTCACAAAACACTCATTTTTATTCAATTAGCTGTTTTTTTCAATATGTTTGGCTCAAATAATAAACACAAAATTACCTGTAACTATCAAGGAATTGATCACAGTGCCCGATAAAACTTGATAGGTCGCTTCATCTTGTATCATTTAAATTTCCATCATGATAAACAAACAGCTAAAGCTAACATTAAGTAAAGCAACTCAATTTCTTACGATTCTGCATTTCTTACAAAAAAAAACCGCTAAAAATATAAAAAAGCCTACGCCTGCCGCTCATCAGTCGATATCATGCGATTTATTTTTTGTCGGGTACAGGTTGTTTAGTACAACTTGTCCAACCTGCACAAACAGGCAGATGTTGGTTTATGAATAAAAAAGAACCTTTTTTGGCTACTCCATATTTGCAATTCAATCGTAAACAATGGGCAACCCTACGTGATTCAGTTCCACTGACATTAACAAAGGAAGAATTAATTGATTTAAAAGGAATTAATGAAGAAATTTCTTTAGAAGAAGTTGTTGAGATTTATCTTCCTTTATCTCGTTTGCTCAATTTTTATATTAGTTCAAATTTACGTCGTCAAGCAGTGCTCGAACAATTTCTAGGTACTGATGGACAAAAAGTCCCTTATGTCATAGGAATTGCTGGCAGTGTTGCTGTTGGTAAAAGTACTACTGCACGTCTATTGCAAGCCCTACTGAGTCGTTGGCCTGAACACAGAAGTGTAGAATTAATTACTACAGATGGTTTTCTACATTCTAACAGCGTGCTAAATGAACGTGGACTGATGAAAAAGAAAGGATTCCCGCAATCATATGATATGCATAGTTTAGTGAAATTTGTATCTGATATTAAATCGGGGTCTAAACAAGTATCCGCGCCAGTTTACTCTCATCTTACCTATGATATCGTACCAAATGAGCAAAAATTCATTAAACAACCAGACATTTTGATTCTAGAGGGTTTAAATGTATTACAAAGCGGTATGGATTACCCTCATGATCCACACCATGTATTTGTCTCTGATTTTGTCGACTTTTCTATCTACGTCGACGCACCAGAAGAATTACTCAAGAGTTGGTATATCAGTCGTTTCTTAAAATTCCGCCAAGGTGCTTTTTCCGATCCAGACTCTTATTTCCATAGCTATTCCAAGCTATCAGAAGAAGAAGCTATAAATACTGCATCTGATATCTGGCAAGAGATCAATGGACTGAATTTGCAACAAAATATTTTACCAACTCGAGAACGCGCAAGCCTGATCATGACAAAAGGTACTAACCACACTATTGAAAGTGTAAGGCTACGTAAGTAAAAAATAGTTTCCGAACCCGGAAGACATTTCTCTTCCGGTCGTTTCTAACAACCTCTTAAAGAAATCTCCCCGCCGATATATGGGGTTATAACACCATTCTGATCAAGTAACAAAGCACCTTGCTGATTAATACCCCTAGCTATACCATACACTTCCTGACTACCAATAATTAATTTCACCGATCTATCCATAAAATTATCTAACTCAAACCACCGAGAAATAAATGAAGACAAACCTTCATTTTCAAACTGAATTAGAGCTTTCCTTAGATCAAGTATTATTTCTACAGCCAATTTATTACGATCAATTTCAACTCCTGCTTGCAACAAATTAATCCATTGCTGATTAATAGATTCTTCGTCCTTATGATCCATCGAAATATTTATACCCGCACCTATCACAACCTGAGCCGCATCACCAGTCTTTCCTATTAGTTCAACTAAGATTCCCGCCAATTTCTTATCATCAAGATATAAATCATTTGGCCATTTTACCCTAATTCTATCAGCGCCAAATCGATGTAATACCTCAGCAATAACAATACCAACAACCAGACTCAATCCAATTGCAGCAGCAGGTCCTTGTTCAAGGCGCCAATACATAGATAAATAAAGATTTTTACCAAAGGGCGAAACCCATTTCCTTCCACGCCGCCCTCTGCCAGCATACTGGTACTCTGCAACACAAGCATCCCCTGATTTCAAATCAGATAAACGATCAAGCAAGTACTGATTAGTCGAGTCAATAACTGGCAAAACAGTTATACGATCCTGAGGCAAGTATTGCAAAATAGTAGATTCATCAAGTAACTGCATAGGTGCCATAAGGCTATAGCCCTTGCCTGGAGTTGTTCCTAGTTCAATTCCCCATTCACGAATTGTCTGTATATGTTTATTAATTCCAGCTCTACTCATCCCTAAATCTTGTCCTAACTGTTGACCAGAATGAACGTCACCGTCAGACAAAATCTTAATCAATTGTAATGGCACGGTTATATCTTTCATGAAATACATTCCGCAGCATCAATTTCGCCTTTAGAACCAATAAAACGAACCTCAGGTTCAAGTAATACACCAAACTTACTTATCACTTGCTGGCGAATGTAGGTAGCCAATGAGACTACATCTTTGCCTGTAGCATTTTCCTGATTTATCAATACCAGAGCTTGTCTAAGATGCACAGATGCACCTCCAATGCGATAACCTTTTAAATTACAATGTTCAATGAGCCAACCCGCCGCTAATTTAAACATTCCATGTGTGTAAGGATATTGGGGGCTATCAGGGTAATTTTCTTTTATTTTCGCCGCAACTTCCGCACTGACAATTGGATTTTTGAAGAAACTCCCCGCGTTTCCTGTCATTGCAGGATCAGGTAATTTACTGGTGCGCATTGCACACACTGAATCAAAAATCTGCTGAGGAGTTACATTGTCTTTCGACAGCCTAGTTAGATCACCGTAGTTCAATATCGGCTGCCAATTCTTTTTCAACAATAATCCTACGGAGAGAATAGAATAATTTGCTTTATATTTATGCTTGAAAACACTATCTCGATATCCAAACTGACATTCACCAGCACTAAAGCGCGTTTGCTCCCCTGTTTCTAGATTAAGAACATCTACATATTCACACACATCTCTAAACTCAATACCATATGCACCAATATTTTGAATTGGTGCCGCACCAGCGCAACCAGGAATTAAAGCCAAATTCTCTAATCCATAGATTTGATTTTTAAGAGAATGGCAGACTAATTCGTGCCAATTTTCTCCTGCCCCTACATGTAAATGCCACGATTCATCTGTTTCCTGCTGTTGAATCCCCATAATTCTATTCAGAATCACAGTTCCTTCAAAATTTGCAGTAAATAAGACATTACTGCCACCACCAAGCAGTAACACAGGTTGTTTTTCGCTTTTGGCTTTCTGCCATAAAGCTAATAAGGATTCGGCAGATTCAGCTATATCTAAACGTTTAGCATAGACTGATAACCCAAAGGTATTAAACTTTTTAAGAGAAAGCATTTACTCAATACTCAATAAAGCTATTTAATAAATAGTTTATCAGCTATAGACGTGGAAAACAGTTGGAAAAATAAGTTAGTTCTTTATTAAATGCAAAAAGGCCACCCCTCTGGATGGCCTTTCCGTTTCAAAATAAAGTCTGGCAGTTCCCTACTCTCACATGGGGAGACCCCACACTACCATCGGCGCTACGGCGTTTCACTGCTGAGTTCGGCATGGGGTCAGGTGGGACCACCGCGCTATCGCTGCCAGACAAATTCTTTAATTCGTTATCATGGTGCTGATACCCAGATTCGAACTGGGGACCTCACCCTTACCAAGGGTGTGCTCTACCAACTGAGCCATATCAGCAATAGTTGCCCAAACTCACTGTTGGCGCAAAAAATTAAACGTGCTTCATGCTGCCTTTCATCGCAACACAACACTAAAAGTAAAGCCTGGCAGTGTCCTACTCTCACATGGGGAGACCCCACACTACCATCGGCGCTACGGCGTTTCACTGCTGAGTTCGGCATGGGGTCAGGTGGGACCGCCGCGCTATCGCCGCCAGGCATATTCCGTTTTATTCCAACCCTTGTCTGACTCTCCGTCAACACAACCATTGGAACCAATCTCTGAACAAGCTGAAATCTGTCTCTCTTCTGTCTTCCGACTTCTG
>NZ_PUWT01000083.1:0-23272 GCF_002968995.1 Photorhabdus hindustanensis | reverse complement strand
CTTTACACAGTTCAATTATTCTAATCATCCAGCACACTAAATAAATCTAATCCAAATTAAGTGATTTGCACAATTATTAAATCGAATAAAATATAAAATTATCTATAGGGAACTATTTTAGATGAGAAAATTTCATTATAAGATATAATCTAATAGCAACTAACATAAGTCCATAATTAAAGCTATTTTTCTGCCTATTTAAGCTTATTACTTCTTAAAGCCATACCCATAAATAATCAATAAAATAGCCAAAAATATCAAATAGAAACACAATCTGCGAAAATTCTTATTAATGGCTGATAGTTACATTGATAAGCAGAAATATTAGCGTCAATCCATTGCTTAACATTTATAGATTCAAAAGAGATTTTATATCCACAGTTTATAACAATATATTCAAATAACAGCCGCTGTGTTCTCCCATTTCCCTCCCTAAAAGGATGAATTACATTTAATTCCGCATAATATTCAGCAAGTTTTTTAATAAGTTCTTTATAGTTTAATCCCACAAGATAATTTTCATTCTCTAACATATTAAATATCCTATTCCCTTCCATCTCAATACATTTAGCATGACAGAAACGGGTATCCCCTTTAGATATATCAATTATCCTTAGCTGACCAGCCCAATCATATAAATCAGAAAATATCTGTTTATGGAGTCGACGCCAAAAGAGCAAATCGTAAGGTGGTTCCTTGAACGAGATATTCAATATAGCAAGTTCAGTAAGTTCCCTTTCTGCCTGTTCAAGCACAACAGAATCACGAATGCCTAATTTATTAATAAGTGTGTCAATACCCGGATATGTGTAAGGATCTTGCCCTGCGCCATATTTATCTACCATAATTACCTCATTGTAAACTATACTTTCTAATGAGTTTATCTTTAAGATTTTTTTGCTCTTTCGGTGTTTCAGGCAAACTATTCATAACAATATTTATCCCTTCAAGACGCATGCTCTCTCTATAATTTTTTAATTTTACACTGTCAAAATAATGTTTTTTTTCATTATAAGTTGTCATTATTGTTTTTCTATTCTTTTGGTTTCGAATACCTTTCTCTTGCTGACGGGAGTATTTAAATTTAGCTAAATCCAAATCGCTCAATTTACAGTTAATCGCCTGACCGCTTTCAAATATCCCCCAAGAAATAACTTCAAAATAACTGACCTTCCCATCCCTAATACGATTAATTTTTACTTCTAAGTCTTGTTGCAATATTTGCAAGACCTGTTGTACCTTACGTTCAGATATCCCTGTCGCTTCTACAATTGAACGCGTATTAGGATGATTTAGTTTCGTCAATGCCGCCATAACAGCTAATTCATATTTCATTTGAATTTCCAAGATACAATCTATGCAACGATAGTATAAAACATCAAAGTAACGAAAACCAGAAAAGAGAATCGCGCTATTATTGACGAATCCGGTAAAGCACATGTTCATGAAGTGGGTGTCCATCCGGTAATAAAGGATGTAAAAAAGTATTTTCATCTTTCACCATACCAAGCCGCTCCATAACTTTTTGAGATCGCAAATTAGAAATTGCCGTAAATGCAACTATTTCCTCAAATTTTAATTGGGTGAAGGCAAAATCCAAAGCTTTATATGCGGCTTCACTGGCATAACCTTTACCCCAAAATGGCTTATCAAGACGCCATCCAATTTCGACACAAGGTGAAAATGGTAATTCCGCCACAGGAATATTCAAACCGACAAAACCAATAAAATCCCCGGTTTCTTTCAGCTCCACAGCCCATAATCCCCAACCTCCCTGTTGCTCAAATCTCTGGATAATCGTATCCACCATCGTATTACTCTGTTCAGCCGTCAAAGTGGCAGGAAAATATTCCATGACTTCTGCGTTATTATTCAAATGGCAAAATGGTAATCTGTCTTCTTCTCTCCATGCACGCATGATTAATCTATCTGTTTCCAACACCACAGTCATATTCTTCTCTTCCCAATATTAATTAACAAACAGGATACCTACCATGCGACAAACCACATACTTTAATCAGAGTAATTAAAACAGTTAAATAGGTAGATTGTTATAGTAAACAAAACTAAAGAGGAAATATACCCGTCACCTTTCAAGTTGCCTCTTTGTTGGCGGCACTCTCTCACCCCGGTCACACAGTTATCTATGCTCCCGGGGATTCGCTCCCTTGCCGTCGCGATCCATCTTGAAACCCATTGGGTATAGAACAACTCGTTAGAAACTAAAAGGAAAGGCCCGTGCCGGCAGGATCTAAATCAGATATCACACGGGCCTGTTTTATCAGGCACTTGTTTTTACCGTGGCCTTATCTTTAGATTTATCATTATTGGTATCTTTTATCATCGGTACAACACGTTCAGACGCAGTTTTGTTTTCAACCTGTTCCGATTGTCCAAAAAACAAGCCTCCACGCTTGATAGACATACTGCTGCAACGACTGATCCCACGCAGCTCGCCATGTTCAAGAATATCCAACGTCGCTGCACAACAAGTCCCTTCAACATTACCATCAATAATGATTTCCGGCGCACTAAGTTCACCTTCAACCCGTCCAGCGTGCATAATACGGATCGCACCCTCTTTCACTCGGATATTGCCAATCACTTTGCCCCAGATCTGTATATCACCTTCTACATCAATATCACCCTTAAATACCGAGCTTTTAGCAACAATAGTACAACGGCGAGCTTCCGCACTGGTGTTCTTTTTATCATCAACAAATTGAGACATGGGTTCAACAGCCGCTGCCTCTGATTTTTTTCCAAACATAGTTTTTAATCTCGACCTCATGTGAATAAAGCAAAATATTAGCGCCAAAAAAGAGAGAATCGCTGTCACTGCACAGCCCAAAAGATTACCAGCCAGATAGAATCCCAGAGCAATGCTCCACATGATCCATATACAGCTCAAAAAAATGTTGTCCGAAAAACGATGTTTTGCCATGTTTGTTCACGTTTTTGTTATTTTTCATGCTTTTTTCGTTAGAAAATACAAAACCAAAATCACTATTTTAACAGAACAGATAACAATCAATGCTAAAGGAAAGCAGATATTTACAACGTTATTAAACGGTTAAAGCCTATATTCATTCTTCGATAACAATTAACAAGGAAAAATTAACATTAAAATAGAAACCTTATTTCTATAATTGTTAACATAAATCAACAATAAAGTCACCTTATTAATGTTTAATTTTATTTACAAGTGATGTATTATAAGAATCTTTCTCCATTAATATCTCCTGATATTGATCTAACAAACATATTACTTATTTATACAAAAAAATTAATTTATTGAAAATATCAATATTATTGCACGAGAAAAACACAATGTAATATCAGATAAATCAATTATTTTTATCAATAAATAATTCAATATTGGGAGATATAATGAAATAAGAATTATATAGTAGGGATAACTTAAGCATAAAAATTTTATTGAAAATAATCAGATTTCATCTGTCCCATAATCAAGAAATAGCCATTAAAAAGTAAAATTTATCATTAATCTGAATATATGAAGTTTCTTCCGCTGACACAATTTCGGAGATTTATCAGTCTTGTTAATCACCCAAGGTAAAGCCAGCAATATTTTCAATGTTGCCCGGGATAATAACTGATGAACTACTGGCTGTAATCTGCAATTTACCAAACGGTTCTCAAGATTATTGTGAGTTGAAGCCCTCGCCTTTTTCAATATCACGTTGGAAACTCCCCCCGGGTTGATAGTCTTACCAAGAAGATCCTGATCAGTAAAATAAGGCACAGCAATAATAGCGCCATTAAAGGTCACTGTGATATAACTTCGATCGGATTTATTTATAATAGACACAATACCCAATATTAATATGGTCGCTATTATAATTTTATTCAGTTTCATTTCCAATTATTACGATTATCTAATAACGATTAACATCAGCATAAAATAACAACATGTTTTAAATAAATAATTTTATTATCAATCTTATGACGATTAGAAAAAATTTGACGCAAGGAATAAATCATAAAAAATATTTACATATGAATAATGACCTTATCGACCTTTCAAGTATTACAGAATAATTCAATTAATAAAAACAAAAAATACAAATTCAAATAATTTCACAACAAAATACTTAGATAACATTTCAATACGATCATTTGCGATCTATAGTGTCGCAAATTATATCTATATAAGTATAAAATACTTTATGCAGTTTGTTTTTCAAATTAAAAGATCTTAAATTTCAATTTTTCGATATAATCGATCTGCATCGTACAAAAACCAACCTTGACAAAACAGGATATACCCGGCAATTCTTTATGTCTGAATAGAACATTCAGATTGCCCTCATGTGTTGAAATTAACCGTTGGATTATCCGAATTGCTCAAGATATCCAACTGGGTTCAATAAAGCCTGGAGTTAATATGGAAAACCGGAAAGATTCGACTCAACCTTCCCAGACGGATCAAGTGCTCAATGTCATATCCGAATTATGTACTATTCGGAAAATGCAAGCGGCTCCCCCACCAGAATCATGGCCTAGCACGCGTGATGTAGCAGAGCAATGCGATTTCACCATCTACAAAGCGCGTTATCTGTTATTGAAACTGGCTAACAAAGGATTAGTTATGGTAACTCCATCTCCCATTAAGAATTCTCTCCGATGGTATATACCGGAAGACAAAATTAAGTCTGTCTAATGTCAAGAAAATTTGAAGAAATGGATGTCTGTTCTGTACAGTAGGGCCTGTCTATATAGCCGAAAACTTGATGAGACAACATACGGCCCTATGGCGTTATTCATTCAAATCGCTGTATTCTTCCCATTACAAACGTCTCAACAACGCATTCAAGCGCAGAGATATCATAACCAATTATTATCATTTTATTTCAGAGGAAGCCAGAATGGAAAAATTGCATCGTTGGGAAAAGGATGGATATGTTGTCTCTACAGATAAGAATAAATTAGATATTACGATCATACAGCGGTTTCTGACGAAATCGATTTGGGCAGAAGGAATCGACAAGGAGACGGTTAAGTTGTCGATCGAAAATAGCTTGAACTTTGGTCTGTATAAAAATACTCAGCAAATAGGATTTGCTCGTATCGTGACTGACTTCACAACCTTTGGTTATCTTATTGATGTTTTTGTTTTGGATGATTATCGCGGATTGGGATTAGGACGTTGGCTAATGACATGTTGCCTGGAACATCCCCAAATAGCACAACTTCGTCATATTATGCTGGTCACTTCTATGGCGCCGTGGCTATATGAAAAAATGGGTTATTCCCCGGTAAACGAAGAAAACTTTGTTTGGCAACTTGTTCGACCAGATATTTACAAACAATCTAAGTTATAAAGTGGTCATACCTATTAGTCATGAAAAATGCCCGAGCACCTTGTCGGGCATTACTACGACAATAGCCACACTATTGCGATAAACAGGAAGCTACTGTTTTATCAACTTGTATCTTTTAACCAGAAATTAGAAACTGGCGTTAACACCTAAGCTGAAAGCATAAGTGTGATTCTGAACATCACCATCATTGCGGGATATTGACGCAAAAGTTCCCCAATCTTTTGTAATAGCAGCATTCATACCGATAACATATTCACGCCAGTTGGTGTCCTGCTTTTGGCTTTTACTAACGAAAGATGTCTTAGTTGAGTTAATGGCACTACTAATCTGATAGCGCCTATCGCCGAACTGGTGGTTAAACCGAACCTCAGCATAGGGGTTAAAACGACTAAAATTAGTGTCCAGACGCCAGCCTAATGTTCCGACCTGAGAATCGTAACGTTGATCACCGAAATGCATGGCCGTACTGCTATTACCTGATTCACGGTAACCTTTAACATAACTCTTATCCCAAGCGTATTGGATAATCGGGCTGGTCATCACCTCAGGTGTCAGCGGAATATCCCAACCCGCAGTAATGCGTCCTCCCCACTGATGACCAGTAGTCGAAGCATGCTCCTTGCGCAGCCACTCATTGAGCACGATACCTCGCGTAATATCCTCATATTTCATGTCCAAATAGTGAAGATCGCCGCTAATCCAACCCTTATCGTAATAACGCCATAAGCCATAAGTGGTGAATACATAACCACGACCATCAGCGCGGAAATGATTAACTGAGCGCTTATCCTGATAACGCGAGATCATTCCCCCTAACAGAATATTATCCGTGAGTTGATAGTCACTACCCAGTGTCAGTGTACTGTTGTGATTACCACTATAACCACCGAATACGCCTATTTTACCCTGCTCGTTACCCACGCTGCGTAACTGTTGCAAACGGTTGTCAAGAGAGGCAAGCGCCCCCTTTACCGGCACATTGTTGGTATTCGTCAGTGACATAACCTGATGTGGAGCATTAAGGATTGAAATAGTCTGCTCACCAATCATACGCTGTGCGGCTGGAGTCGGATGAAAATCATCAGAGAACAAAAAGGATTTACTGGCATCAAAACCGGGATCATCAGAACTACAAGAATTAGCCTCCTTATCCCGAACACAAGCATAGCCTAAGGTATTGGAAAAACCGTAGCGTAAAGGATTATCAATAACTTCATGCAAAAGTGCATTAACATCAACCCGAACAATATTGCCGCCCTTCTTGCTAAGTGCGATATCTTCTAATTCATTGTACTTGTCAACCAATCCTGAGGCTTTGTTGCTTGTTTCGTTATACTTATTAAGTAATAGTCGCTTATATTCTTCCGCTTTTTTAGCATCCCCTTTTGAAGCCCTATCCGCAAGCTCTTTAAAAACACCTTGGATAACTTGAGAGCGAACATCTTCATTTATCGTTGGATGTTTATTAGTGCCCGCACGAATCATATCCTTTAATTCCTTAATCTGGTCAGGAGTGAGAGAAATCGGGAGCATATCGAGTCCTTGAGAAACAACGGCTTTCATAATCATTGGTGTTTTACCGAGATCGGGAACAGTGGGTACAATAACGATCCCAGCTCCCGCATCAAGAAGTTTATACACCTGTGCCGAGGCGTTCATCGCGCTATTTCCAACAATTTTCGGATCGCCTCCTAACATGACAGCTTTAAGATCATTACCGCCAATCCAGTGAACATACATGCCATTAGGATCAGCACGACCACCGTGGCTTGCCAAATAATTATCTACTTGATTTTGAGTATTGTTATCTTTGTTCAAATCAGGAACAGCAGTCGATCCACCCACGGCGTAATTAGTCCCACCTTCATCGAAAGGCATCAGTTTAGTCCCTAAATGTTGAGCAATAAGATCGTTATACAACTCATTGGTTTTACCATTTATCATGTATCGATGACCTTTTCTACCATCACTCAAACTATCACCAAAAACATATAGATGGTCATAAGTGTGTGCATTCGAAATTGCACTTATCGAAAGTGCTAACATGCCTGGTGTAAATATAAATGCCCTTTTCATTAATACGATCCTCAAGAAGTTATTTTATATTTATCATTGAACTAGCCGTTCAACTGAAATAATCAATCCAAATAGAAACTACGTTAATGAGATATGACACAATTCCTTTTTTGATTAACCAATACCTCATTATAGTTAGTAACAGAGAGAATCTCGCATTGTTTTTTTAGATTTTAAAGTTTAGTGCTGCTTGATTGTTCAATTAATCAAATCGGTTAAAATTCAACTATCTATAATAAGTAATATTAGACCAAATAGATTGAATTCTCTCCTTTGTTTCATGAAATAGATCACAAAACAGACAGAAGAAGATTCTGATAAGAATAATGGCTAAATCTAATTAATATCTGAATCGATCCATCACAATAAACGTGATAGTGTTAATTCATCATCGGTTTAGCAAAGTAAAATATTAAGAAGAATGAATATGAGAATTCAGCAAGCAATAAAGGCCGATTTCAATAAGCTGATCGAAATCTGGGAAGCCTCGGTACGAGCAACACATGACTTTTTATCTGGCGAACAGATTAATGAATTGCGCCCATTAATTCTGCATACTTATTTACCAGCGCTGACTGTTTATAAAGCGATAAATGACAAACACGAAATTGAGGGTTTTATTAGTGTTGATCAGCATCGAGTTGAAATGCTATTCATATCCCCGGATTCCCGAGGTAAAGGCATCGGCAAAGCGTTGCTGAATTTTGCTATTAGCGAATTAGGCATCAATGAACTTGATGTTAATGAACAAAATACTCAAGGAGTGGGTTTCTATCAGCACTTGGGGTTTGAAGTTTTCAACCGCTCAGAAATTGACGGTCAAGGTAATCCATTTCCGTTATTACATATGCGAATTGAACGGCCGAACGCCGAAGCCACCTAACTCACACTTTCCCCACATAACGTTACTATTATCGAGGCAGCGACAATCTCTTCGCTGCCCAAACCTATATTTATTTCAAATTAAACTCTATTGCTAAAGTCAGCTCCCTTGGCAAACCGGCCGGTTTCAGCCCCACCGACCGAGCTTGTTGGATAGCCGCAAGGGCAGCGCGGTCTAATTCATCAGCGCCTGAACTCTGCACTAATTGGTGATTTGTCAAATCGCCGCTATCCAGCAAGCTAAACCTGACCTGAACTATCCCTTGCTGCTTCATCTTCTTAGCCCGACGCGGATAACGTTTATGTTTCTCAATTTCACGACGCAAGGCTGCCTGATAGCTTTGTAACTCATCAGCTCCCACACCAGTCATAGGTTGACTGGTTGTCGCTTGACGGGCACCAGCTTGTGAATCCGCAGCATCTCTCCCCGCTAATTGAGCGCTGCCTTCCGTTTGCTCTGGCTGATTTTGCTCTGCTTCCTGTTTACGCCCACGCTCTGCCAGTTTTGGTTGAGGATCTTCTACCGGTTCTTTCTGTGGCTGAGGCTTGCTCTTCGGTTTAGCATCCGTACGTTTTTCTGGCGGCGGCTTCGGGCGTTCCTGCTTCCGTGGCTTGTCCGCTGGCTTATTGAGTACTATTTTTGCCTCATGTGGTGATTCCGCTACCACTATCTCTGGCGGTAACGGGGGCGGAATAGGTTCCGGTTCTACAGGTTGTTCCTGTCCGGCCGGTGCTGCCGAAGCAACCATTTCTATTGACATACTGATTATTGGCGAATTCACTGATTGATTATTCGCACTGTCATCACGCAGTAAATGCCGCGCCATAAGCCCAACAATACCCACGTGTAACAGTAAGGAAGCAAACAAGCCAATATAAAAACGATTTTTTATCATAACTTCAAGCCATCTTTCCGTTCGTTATCTGTGGAGATTGCCAGCACTCTTAACGGCAACCGGCGAATCCCCCTTAAAGAGTCAGAACCGACTGGTGACACTAAGCTTAAACGTCCGTCCGGGCGCCGGCATCATGGAACGCGTTAATGGGTCCAGATAATAACGATCGGTTAAGTTAGTGCCGGATAATTCGACAACCACATCTGGCGTAACCTGATAATTAATATAAGCATCTACAGTCATTACTGAATTCCAGCGCATTGGATTATTATTTATTCCTTTATAAACGCCGGGCATTTTTTTCATTAACCATTTTTCATCCTTATTCTCCACACTGCTGTGGTATAATATTCTGCTACCGATTTCTAAATTTTCATCTAATAACCGGCCACCGATATTCAGATTAAGAGAATAACGAGGTGGAATAGTTGTCCTTAAAAAACCACCGGGAAAACCGCCATCAATACATTCAGGAACACCAAACTGGTTTCTTGGATCTAACATCAGCGATGAGGTTTTATCACAAACTTTATTCTTAAGATTATAAGATAGGCCAAAATGGGTAAAGAAACTACCGTTATCATAACGTCCTTGTACTTCTAAACCGGATAATTTCTGTTTATCTAGCTGAGTAAATACAAAATTACTATCACGATCAAAAACATGCTCAATGATGGTATTGTAATAAGCGAATTTAATGTCCGCATTACGCTCCGCGCCCAATAACTGACTTAAATCATGCACATAACCTACCTCAACAGTTTTACTACGTTCAGGTTTAAAAGCACGTGTAGGTTTATCAGTTAAACCGGAAGAGAAACCAACAGTATCCTCAAAAATACTCGGCATACGTACCGCTTCGGCATAACGGGTATAAATACGTGCATTATCACTCACATAGGCCGTTGCGGAAAATACCGGCGCCCAAGCATGAGCCTTACGTTTAGGTTGTTTAGACCAACGTTCCTGTTCACTTTTTGCTTTATAAATTCCACTATCACCAGTACTCAATATTTCTCCAGAGTCATCAATATAACGGCTATTCTGTTGAGCAGCACTGTATTCATATTTATACACTTCTTTATTCGTCACAGGATCAATAACGCGCTCATTCATATCAAGTTTCCCATTAAAATAGGGATTATCTTGTTTATATAACTTACCATCGTCACGATATTTCCAAAGCACCTCTACCGGAGCCATAGGGCGAAGAATTGAATCTCGTTCTTTTGATGTCGTGAAATTCTTTTCGTTATATTCGTCAAACTCATCATCGGTTAGACACTCAAAACATTCATCAAACTTTTTATACAGTTCAGCTTCCCGGTCAGTAAGTGTTCTCAAATATCGTAACCCTTGGCCAACCAGCTTTTTATCCTTACTATAACCAATATCACGGGCAGCTAAACGTTCATTTAAAAAATCATCTTTAGACCAATAGCTTATCCGTCTAGCACCGGCACTTAATGCCAGCCACGGAGTAGGACGCCAGTCAAAATTAAAGGCAATATTATTTTCCTGACGGCGCCCTTTTCTTGGTGGCGACCGAAAACTAGAAAAATTCTTCCCTTCATAATCATCATGGGAACCTAAACGTTCCCGTTGCAGGCTGGCTGACAAGGTTAAATCTAAATTTGAAGTCAATTCGAAAGCATTAGAGAGATCAACACCCCAACGATTATTATGAGCATTTGTAGAAGCAGTATCGACCAGACGACCATCTTTATTCGGATTTCTTTCCTGACTACCCACATCCCAAGCTTCATCCCGCTCTCGCGGTTCACGTGGATATCCCCCGGCAGTATTGGTATCGCTGATAGTACGGGTAATCCAAAACTTCATATCAAAATCAACCCATTTGTTCCCGTCAGGTTTCCACTTATAATCCAGATTAAATGCCTGCTGATGTACATTTGCCAGCGGCCACTGTGGTACAACATTATTTTCAGCCCGAACCCACCCCAGACGCGAAGGCATAATCTCCCCGTAAATCGTTTTAGTATCGCGAATACCAAACCCAATCGTCTGTTGATTAGCCAAGTACCAGTTATTTTTAAGCAACCAGGATTCCATTTCACTGGAAGTATTAGGTACCTCATTTCCAGGGCGATATATACGTGCGACAAAAGGCAGATAAGGATCATATGACCGGGTACCACCATCAAGGATCTCTATATCCTTTTTACTGATGGGATCATTATAGCGATGAGCACCGCCCTTACCGGCAAAATAGTTTCCTTTACTGCGATAACTATAAGCTGCCATTAAATCAAAATACTCCTGTCGGGCACCTATCGCTAAACGTATCGCATTATCTTTCAGACCCAATAATTTATTATCTTTTGAAGTTTTGGGGGTAATTTCTAACGCGGGATCAACATAATTAAACCCCTGATTAAAACCGGGAATATCTCGATAATCTTGTCCCAATTCCAAGTGCGGCACTCGTTCCTTAACGGCATTACTGCTGGTTTCCAATTTCAAGTTAATACCAAATCGCTCATCTATTGGTACCACATCATCGATCCCCAGAGTTTTGATCATTACCGCCCCACCGATCGAACCTTTTACTCCACGAGTCAATGATGGACCCTTTTCTATTTCAATACTACTGATCAGGTTAGGGTCAATATAGTTACGATTGTTCGCACCGTTATAACCACGCCAGGTGGTAATTGCCTGCTCAGTACCATCAATGGTAACAGGAACCCGTCCCTGCCCTTGGATGCCACGAATATTAGGATCTAATGCGCCACTGTTTCTCGAATCACCACTAAATACGCCGACTGCGCTTTTTAAAACATCCGCCGGTGAAGCACCCTTATAGCGTTCTACCAAATCCTTACCCAAGTAAATATTAGTAATATCTTTATCATAAACCGCATCATAACCTGCTTCATCTTTTTCACTGGTCGCTGAAACGTTAATTTTACCGAGGTCAGCCTTATTTTCAGCGGGCTGTTTAGATGATTGAGCCGAAGTTATTAATGTTTCTGCATCAGAACGATAAGGCATCATACTGTAGGCCAATGCCAGCATGAATGTTATTTTGCTATATTTATTATTTAATTTATACATAATCATTATCTGCCATAGTGTGGATTGAAATAACTTGTTACTTCAACCAGTATCAAAAATACTTTTCAAACTTGACTAACACTTCATTCTTATTATAGGAATAGAGCCAATCAACATTACTACTATTTTTTCTAAATCTATATGTGATTACCGGGGTTAAACCGAAAACTTCAAATTTAGGCATACTCACAATTGCCGCATAGAATTGTTCATTATCTTTACGACGTGCATTTAGAGGTACACTGTAATCACCAAATTGCCGCTGGCGTAATGCAGTAAATACTACTGCATTAATTCCCGGATATAATTGAGTGGAAATGCCTGCCCGCACACCTCTTTGCTGATAATCATCCGCTTTTTCAACACTGGTTTTATTAACCCAATCACCACCCGCAAAGGTAATGGTGTGATCAGTTAAATAATAAGATACGGTAGCATAAACAGAAGTCATATTACCGTCATTATGATTATAAAGTTTATGGTAACGAAACTGCTTATATTCACCTTCCAAATTCAATACCAGATTTTTAGATAGAATATTTATCCATTCTGATTTTATTCCCGTAGTACGATAACGGGAATGATTACCAACATAATTAAATTCAACAACTGGCCCCATTAGGAAATCATCTCTTTGCGCTTTATAGCTATAACCCAAATAAGCAGAAGTGGTATTTTCATTCTCCTCACTATGATGACGATAACTTTCTCCATAAGTCATCGAGCGTAAAAAAACACCGTGGTGACCATTTACCGGATATATCTTACGTAACGTAGCATCATAACTAATACCATTTGCCTTCTTTGCCATAGGCAACTTGCGTTCAGTTATACAACCAACACCTTTATAATATTCAGTGCAGGCAGGGGGCTTATCTGGCGACATATTCGTATTATCGTTAAAAATATATCCCACAGAAAAAGATCCACGCCAAGAATTGCGCAAATTAATCGCCTCCTGATAATTAGTTATATTCTTAATGACTGCTGGTGGTAATTTATTTTCATTATCGCGACTAACCGCTGAAATCTCATTAAATAGTAAGCTAGCTTCTCTATTTTTTTGATTCTCATAATAGACCCTGGCTAACTCTAACTTAGCCCGGGTAAAATCAGGTTGTTGCTGCAAGATGGCCTGATAATGTTGTTCTGCTGCTACCAAATCACCCTGAGAACGCTCCAGATTTGCCTGAGCAAAATGGACCAATTGGGTATCATGTCCAGGTAACTTCTGGTATATCAACAAAAAGCGCTCGACATCCTTCACTTGTTGATGATTAATGGCTAAATAGAGCGCCTGGCCGATATCATTTACATTATTCTCAACACTGAACGTTTGACCATTAAGTACTATCGATAAATGATCCGTTTTTTTATCCACGGTTTCATCCGTGACCAGCGCTTTTTCTTGATCCTGTAAATTTCGTTGTACGTTATGCCACAATCTTCTACCGGTATCTTCATCTGCCAGAACCAAAGAGGGATAAATAAACAAACAATTGATTAATATTGAAAAACGGATAATGGGTATATTTAACATCGGAATATCACTGCTTCATAATCGAGCCGATAAATAAACAAAATAAGACAAAGCCCATATGAACTTTGCCTTATTCAATCAATACAAACTCATACTATGGGTTCTTGGTTCCGCCAAAGGCGGTATCTTTGCTATGATCCGAAGCAAACGTAGCCGTTCCTGCTAAAATAGCTGCGTTATCACCAAAGAAATGGCCGCTGTTTGTACCGACAACATTTCCAGCAGTTGCCCTACCCGAAAATGAACCATCTGTTCTAATTCTGGAATTAATATTAACGGTCAATGCACTATTCGCTATTGAACCAGTAAGCCTTTTCTGACCGAAATCAGCAGTAAATGTCCCATGTAGGGCATTACTACCACTATATTGGTTAATTCCCTTAACTGTATAAGTCGCTATGCCACCGGTAGGTAAATTAGTTGTTACATCTTTACCGGAATAATAGGCGGTATGGGTAGTATCATCTATATTGCCGGTTTGTGACCATTCACCAAAATAGACATCAGCATTCGCCACTTTACTGAAATTGAACACCCCCATCCCACTGTGGCTACCCGATCCAGGCATAGAAATTTTGTGAATTCCATTTGCATCCGCTGCGGCATAACTTACAAGATTTGAGAAGCTAGTAATCTTACCGCCCGCAATAGACTGAACCCCTATTCCCGGTTCTCCACCCGGAGTCGGATGACCTCCACCACGTGGATCAGTCACACCTACTCGAATACTTTGTTTCTGCTCATTAAAATCTTGAGTTTGCCCAAAACCTGGATCAGCCATAACTTGTGTTACTAATCCACATGTACCTAATACTGCAATTAACACTTTAACTTTGTTCATAGCATATTCCTTATGTTAACTAATTAAATGTTAGAGTATTGCTTATTACATAGTTTTAGTACCGTCCGAAGACTGGCGCGCATATTAACGTACTTTTAATAAAAAATGAAATGATAATCATTATCATAAAACAATTGTATCTATTTGTATAGAATGGCAATTAATACAGATAACTATTTAATTATTAAATAAATATTCACTATAACCTTAATATAATGATGGATATAATATTAGGTGAATCACCAATAATGAGCGTAAAAAAATCGATACAAATAGATATATGAATGGGAAATTATTTCAATTGTAAATTAATTACAGTGTTACTGTTTAAATAGAAACTATTTTATACAAAATTAGCTATTTCACATTAATTAAGAATTATTTAACAATGAGAAATAAAAATCAAAAATATATATTACATCCAAATGATTTAAATAGGGAAAATTATTACGCCAGATATAAGTATATTCATTCCGAGAATAATCACTAATCTATCATTTACTAAATTCACTAAAATAAAAACATTACTAACATGACTTAAATTCTGACTAAACATTACCTTTCATTGATGAAAATTTAAATAACCACAGTCTTAGAGAGTAAATTTTCATTAACTATAATTTTTTACAAAACAAATGATCAAATGACAATATTGATACTCTTCTAACTCTAAGATTAAAGAATTGAATTAAGTTATTTAAATAAATCAAGAAAATTTCCCTATCTCTCGACAGGGAATTTATGTGAACATGATAGTTATTAGGTTAATACGCAATCACCTGAGAAATCATTCCTCTCTGTCTAACCTTTAATATGGCAAACAGCAAAATAGCATTCACAAAAAAGGCCCAAAACCAATCCATACCAAAACCCTATAATTCCCATACTCTCGGTTACCCAGTCTGTCAAAGCCAAAACAAACCCTAATGGCAAACCAACTAGCCAATAACCGAATAACGGCGCGTAAAATACTGATCGGGTATCATGAAAGCCCCGTAAAATACCGGATAAAGCCGCCTGACAAGAGTCAAAGAATTGGAACAGGCATAATAGGAAGATTATGTTAAGCGCAATTATTATGACGCCGTTGTCGTTAGTATAGAGTGAAATAAATGAACCGGCGAAATAGTAGATTAAAACGCCAATAACTACGGAAATAGATAAAATTAAAGCAATTGAGATCTTTATAGTCCCTGTTAATGCTGTTCTATCTCCTCTTCCCAATATAGGAGCCGACTTTTACAGTCACAGCGGCTGCAATCCCCCCAGTTATGGTATAGATGATAGAGGTAATATTGAGCATAATATTATGCGCAGCTATGACTTGAGCACCTAAAGGAGCAGCGGTTATCGCAATCACATCTAGAAAAACCATTTCAACAAAAAGAGCCAATCCACTTGGCATACCAATATAAAAAGTCCTAACCAAAGCATGATATTTCGGCAAGCTAAAATCTGGCCTATATCGACGATATTCTTTCTTTAGCAAGAAATAGATAACCAGGCATACAGCAATTATATTATTAATAATTGCGGTTGTAATACCCGCGCCAATGCCTCCCATTTCTGGCAAACCCAGTTTTCCATAAATAAATATGTAATTTAATGGTATATTCAATAATAAGGAACCCGCAGACAAATACATGGCGATTTTTGTGTCTTCCAATCCTTGTAGAAATGAACGAAACACATTAAATATCATAACACTAGGAACACCACACGCCAAAGCGATAACATAGCCCTGTGTAATTTCTAAAATATGCTCATCAATACCGATGAACGAAAGTAGCCAGCTCACTAACATCAATAAAAGAATTATTGGTATCGAAAGTATCACCGCCAGAAACAAGTAATTTTTAAGACTGTCTTTAATCCCTTCGTCATCATGTTGCGCTTTTTGCTTTGCGACATCTGCCGCCAACATGATAATCGTCCCATATCCTAATACAAATATAGGAAACCAAATACTACTTCCTAATGTTACTGCTGCTAAATCAGCCGTAGCATAGTGACCAGACATCACAATATCAACAAAACTCATTGCTGTACGCGCTATCTGACTAACAATGATAGGGAAAGAGAAAAATAAAAGTTGTTTTAACTCCCGCCGGTTTGAAAACTTAGCCATAAGAATCCCATTAATTTATTGGTTAGTTCCAATAATTGATCATACTAACAATAAATTACGACCAAAATCATTTAAAAAAGTCTGAAAAAATTAGAATTACGAGTATACCTTCTATTTTCTCTCAGGCAACAACGAATAAATAAATTAAAGCAATCTAACGAAAACTAACTATTTCACAGAAAATTTTGTGATCTTTATAAAAGATTGAATATTTATTTAAGTATTTTGTTTCAATTTTCTATTTTAATAGTTAATGTTACTTGGCTGAAACTATTAAAGTATTTTGTGATAACATCCACATTATTAAAAAATGAAGATACTAACATAGCTAAAGTAGATAATTAGTAACTTTTTCAAATCATTTCTTTAATTAATAAATAATTAACGGAAATATCATGTCTATACAGATATCTATTCTAGTAGTTCATCAATCAAAAAGAGATATAAATCAAGTTTTTTGTGAGCAATTTTTAGCAATTCCTTATGAACAATAGTAAGCCAGGCTATGGTTTTAACAAAAGCCGCTTACACCTATTAATGAAAGATATATGTCATCTTACCGTAAAAAAAGAGATCGAAAATGAAACCAGAAACTCTTGCTATCCACGGCGGATATTCCCCTGATCCAACAACCAAAGCCGTTGCCGTTCCTATCTATCAAACGACATCCTACGCGTTTGACGATACCCAACACGGCGCCGACCTATTTGATTTAAAGGTTGAGGGCAACATCTATTCCCGCATTATGAACCCGACTAATGATGTATTAGAAAAACGGGTTGCTCTACTTGAAGGAGGAATCGCTGCTTTAGCGGTTGCATCTGGCATGGCGGCTGTCACCTGTGCGATTCAATCCATTGCCAGCGTTGGAGATAACATTATATCTGTCGCTAAGTTATATGGCGGCACTCATAACCTGCTAGCTCATACATTGCCTCGATTCGGGATTGAGACACGGTTTGCTGAACACGATGATATTGCAGCACTGGAGTCACTGATTGATGATCGTACCAAGGCGGTATTTTGTGAATCTATTAGCAACCCGGCCGGTAATATTGTTGATCTGAAAAAATTTGCCGAAGTCGCTCATCGTCATGGCGTTCCTTTAATTGTTGATAATACCGTCGCCACCCCTGTACTTTGTCGCCCCTTCGAGTATGGCGCAGATATCGTTATTCACTCTTTAACCAAATATATGGGAGGGCATGGTAATTCTATTGGCGGCATCATTGTGGATTCCGGCAATTTCCCTTGGAAAAAATATAAGCAACGGTTTGCTGTATTGACTACCCCAGATCCCTCCTATCATAACGTCATTTATACCGAGCAATTCGGTAAAGCGGCATTTATCGGGCATTGCCGTGTGGTACCGCTACGTAATATGGGCGCTGCATTGTCGCCTTTTAATGCTTTCCTTATTTTGCAAGGATTGGAAACACTGGCATTAAGAATGGAACGTCATACTGAAAATGCGCTGAAAGTCGCTCATTATCTGCAAGATCATCCTCAAGTTAGTTGGGTGAAATATGCCGGGTTGCCAAACCACCCGGAACATGAACTGGCTCAACAGTATGTCAATGGGAAGCCATCAGCGCTCCTCTCTTTTGGTATTAAAGGCGGGCAACAATCCGGCGCGCGATTTATTGACGCACTAAAATTGATTGTGCGGCTGGTTAATATTGGCGACGCTAAATCACTCGCCTGTCATCCGGCGTCAACAACCCATAGCCAATTAAATGATGAGGAGTTAATTAAAGCTGGTATATCACAGGATATGATTCGCTTATCTATCGGCATTGAACATATCGACGATATTATTGCCGATCTTGCCCAAGCTCTGGATGCATCGAAATAATTTAAAGTTGTCATATACCCTATGGATTTCAAGATGCATCGCGACGGCAAGGGAGCGAATCCCCGGGAGCATAGAAAACTATGTGACCGGGGTGAGTGAGTGCAGCCAACAAAGAGGCAACTTGAAAGATGACGGGTATATACCCCGTTCTCACGAACGGGGTCTTATTCATCGATCCTCACTGTTTTTTTTCTACCTATCTCAATTATTTTTTCCTAATCCATGTTGTCGACTTTAATTACCTTTCATTTTTATTAATCAATATTAACACCATATTGAATGACTAAAACGAAAAGCATAGGGGTAATAAATTAAATCGGTAACTTCGTCGCAAATATTCGATAAAGTAACTCATATTTCCGTGACAAAAAGGGGAAATCAATAATAGCTCTCGGATAAATAACAGTTATTCACGTCAAATATACAAGGAAAATAGATGAAAACTCAGTTAGCCTATACGTTGTTATTAAGCACATTGTTCAGTGGATATGCTCTAGCGCAAATCCCCAATGAATTCAGCCCTACACCGTCATTTGAAGATAATTTCGATGGCACAACGCTTAATACCCAAAAATGGGATTATCGTGGCCTAGGCGTCAGAAAAAATTGTATTAATACTCAATCAGCGGTTATCGTGCGAAATGGTCATTTAACCATAAAAACCTATTCCGATAGCTCTTCTGGCAAGCTACAGAATTATTGCGGCATGATTTCAACCCAAAAAAGTTTCCTACAAGCATATGGCTATTGGGAAGCCGCTGTCAGATTTAAGCGCGCGGAAGGTAATCAAGTCGCATTTTGGGTCCAGTCACCGACAATGGGTAAAGATTTAACCAATCCAGAAAAATCAGGCGTCGAAATTGATGTATTTGAACATTTAGCCGAAGCGACACAGGATCAATATAATCACGCTATTCACTGGAATGGTTATAGCAGCGCTCATAAGCAGTGGTCAAAGAGATCGTCTACCAGTAAACTTGCTGACGGTAAGTTCCATAAATTTGCTGTAGCATGGACACCAAAAGGTTACACATTTTATGTTGATGATATTCCTCAAAATCTGTCGGGGCTAGATCAAGTTCCAATTTCAATCGCCAACCAATATATTATTTTAAGCTCCGAAGTACCGCGCAATTATCCAGCTCAAGGTTATGGCCCGATAAATACAACAACCGCAATATTCGATGTGGATTATGTAAAAGTTTATCCGTATATCGGTAATAAGAAATAATCATCGATCAGGAAAAAGGAAAGCAAATAATTGGCGCCCAATAATTGGACGCCATTTTTTTATTAAAATTTTATATCTAATTTCGCCCACACTGTCCGGCCGGGTTCATTCACTGAGCTATTCGCTGAATAACCAAAGGTGCTATTACCGGCAAGGTTGAGGTGTTCGCTGTATTCTTTATCCAAAATATTGTCGATACCCGCGCTCACTTTTATATTTTTGTTAACCTTATAGGCAGCATTTGCAGAAAGTACGCCGAAACCTGAACTCTCTTGAAAATCTTTACCGACAACATTTCCCTGCCCTTCGGCAATCCGATGCTGGCTGCTAACCAATCGCCACAAGCCGGTACTGCTCCAATCACCACGCTCATAGGTCAATCCGAAGCGGGCTTCCAGAGGCGGGATCTGAGGCATCGGCTTGTTATCCGTCCTGTTTTCTCCCCAAGCATAGGCAAGGCTGGCGTCCGTTTTCCAATGATCTGTCAATTGATAACCAAAGCCCATTTCCCCTCCCATAATATTGGCATTAACGTTATCAGCCTGGCTAATACGGGCGTTTGTCGGGCTATATCTAAATAAGATGAAATCATTTACACGCCCTATATAAGCGGATACCCAACCATTAAAACGTTCCCCGGTATATTGAGCACCAATATCAAGCTGGGTGGTTTTCTCGCTTTTTACCCCATCAAAAGCACTGGCACTCCCCGCCGGACCATATTTAGGCGAAAACAGTTCCCAATAGTCAGGGAAACGTTCGGTGTAACCAATACCGGCATAAAACATCATTGGCATATCAGCCAAAGTATGCTCTAAACGCATAAAACCACTTGGCAAAGTATCATTACGCTCTTTTTCACTATTAGCGGCGAATTTCTTCACTCGGCTGTGATCAAGACGGGCGCCGGTTATTAATTCGCTCTGTTCTGTGGCATACCAAGTTAGCTCGCCAAACAGGCCATAATTATAGAATTGAGCATCCTTTTGCCATGAGCTACCCGATTTATTACGGTGGGTATTGGTTTGCGTATCTGCACCACTTTCCAATTTGAAGTCTTGCCATAGCCAAGTGCCCATGACTCGCCCTCCCACAACGCGACGATCCAGTTGCATAGACATACCGTGGTTCATATTCATGTGCATACCACATCCATGTTTACAACCTGAAGAAAGCATACCCATTGACATAGGACTATTCGGGGAACGCAGCGTGATATTGTCCATAATATGGTTGGTATAGTTGTAATAAACTTGGGCTTCAACCTTATCAAGCACCTCACTGAGGTGAGATTTCTCAAAACGTAAACCGAGACTTTCACGTTTGAATTGCGAACCATCCATGCTACGTCCAGCATAACGGGCCTCGCCATCACCTTTCCCGGCGGTCAATTCAAGCAATGTATCTTTATCCGGCGTCCACCCTAACGCAAGATCACTATTCCATTTATCCCAACGTGAAGGAACACGATACCCACCACCATCTTTGTAGTCATTTGCACGGGATTTATTTGCCATTAAACGCAAATATCCCAATTCACTGCCGATACTCGCATCAACATTGCCATCCCAACGGTCATTTGAACCCGTCAGTCCACTGGCATTGATTTTTGCTCCCGGCTCATCAAATCGCGGATGTTCACGTTCAAACCTTACGGTCCCAGCGGAAGCACCGGGTCCCCATAATACGGTTTGGGGTCCTTTAACGAGCGTCAGCAAATCATAATTTTCCGGTGAAATATAGGATGAAGGGGCATCCATTCTGCCGGGACAAGCCCCTAGCATTTCTGCGCCATCAGTCAGAAGTTTAATCCTCGAACCAAACATTCCGCGAAATACCGGGTCACCATTGGTGCCACCATTACGGATTTGAGAAAATCCGGGTATGGTTTTCAAATAATCAGAGCCGTCACTTGCCGGAACCGGCTGACGAGGCGTTTTTGGCGAGGTGACAATTGACAAAGGAGAATGCAAAGGGGCTGTTACCGTAATCACATCACCATCATTAGTTTTTAAACCGTGCACATGGTCGCGTGAATCAGGTGAAGTTTCAGTTGCATAACCATTAAAAGCAGCTAACAGAAAAAGTGGCATTGCCGAATTAATACAACGGGACAGCGTATTTTTTTTATAAGAAATATTTTTTTCGAATATCATCATCTTGCCTTAAATGTAAATCCACCTTCCAAAGTGATATTTCTATCAAAAGCGGAATACGTTATAGAATCCAACCAAATTATTTTTGGTATGAACAGACTTTTCCTGACTCAACAATGAGCAGGACAAGACATTTCATTATGTTTAAATTAATGAGATGAGATCTGTTCAGGCGGAGCGCGAGGCAATGAATCAGAAAAGATGAAATGTGGCAGAAAGGAAGCTACAGTTTGAATCGGTGGTGGCCGTGAAGTCAGCGAAGTTGACCAAAATAGCGGTATATTCGCCAAATCCAGCATAGGTATATGGATCAGAAATACGCAGTATCCACAGGCAATATCCTCCAACATCGACATACCACCACCGTGCATACCCATCTGCATGCCATCATGATGGTTAGTGCTATATGACTTAGTAGCATGTGATACGGAAGAAACGTCAGAATGAGACATATTTCGAGGCATATCATCGTCAGATGACATCACCACATGGCAATCGACCACTTTCGATGAATGAGCCTCCCCAATGCGCGCATGTTCCAGTGACCTAGAAATCACTGGCGCAATGAACAACATTAGTATCGCGAATATACCGAGCCAAGCTGGCAGACGACTCCGCGATGTATAAAATGGGATCAGTGACAAACTAAGCCTATTCTGTAGAGAACACATTCAGGGACGAGATTGTACGTATTTAACAACCAAATGTTAAAACACTTTATGCAGGAATGTCGTTTTAGCGACAAAATTTGTTGTTTTTCTTAAAATAGGCTTGAAGCAACGTATAAAACTTCAACAACATTACCTAAACGTATCCACGCTACATCGTTTTCTTTACGCAATAATAGTCAGGTGACTGCTCCCCACCGTAAAAAACGGCGAGGCTTCCCACTTCTCAGGCCGCCACCGTCTTTATGACGGATTTACGCTGGCCTCCGTGGGCAGAAACGACGAGTCCCGCCGCCTGTAATTCTGTTATGCCCTTGCGCTGGATGTTGATCGCCGCATTGATATCGCGGTCATGTTCGACTCGACAGAAAGGGCATGGCCAGATCCGCTTACGCAGCGGCATTTCCGGCACTTTGTGACCGCAGCAATGGCAGGTTTTCGAACTGGCAAACCACTGATCCAGTTTGACCAGATGAACGCCCGCCGCGGCGGCTTTGTATTCCAGTTTCTTGACGAAGCCATGCCAGCCCGCATCCCCGATAGCGCGGGCAAGGTGGTGATTCTTCATCATGTTAG
>NZ_PUWT01000082.1:0-46990 GCF_002968995.1 Photorhabdus hindustanensis | reverse complement strand
TACCTTCCGCCATACAGCCCAAATTTAAACCCGATAGAGCGATTATGGAAGGTCATGAATGAACAGGTTCGAAATAACCGTTATTTCGCTGATAAACATGAATTTCGAGACAAAGTCTTCAAATTTTTCACCACAACGCTACCTGATATAGCGAACTCGCTGATGTCTAGAATTAACGACCATTTTCAGGTGCTAAAAACTGCATCTTGAAGTTTCTTGGGTATATCAAAACACGTTAGGAGTTCTGGAATATGTCCGTATTAGATGAAGCAACAGCAGTAATAATTTGGCTGTTTATGATTTACGTATTGTATTTCGGTCATTTCTGGTATATCTCTGTTCCGTTAGGCTTATTTTTTGTATTCACGACAGTTAAAACGGCTAAAACAGTAAAAATTAAAATTTTATGTGCTGGATTAGCGTTGTTTTTTTTTAATTGCACCAATTACTGCATTACTAAAATATAGGGAAATTTTTTATTTGGAGTAATTTTCTGCGATCATATTAATGAGCAATTAATGTTATCCATGCGCCAATGGAAATATGTCGAATGTGGTGCTAAACGTCACTTCGATATAAATACGACTATTAATATTGCTGCAATATCTGCTTTCAATTTTTCCGGTTCATATGCCATGAACAGCAGGATATTGGTATCTAACAACAAATCCATTAGGAGTATTTTCCTTCAAACATATCAATAATTTCTATGCTGTTCATATCGTCAAAATTGGTGGGGACGCTACCTTTGCCTTTGAAGAAACTAACGATATTGGTATTCGTCTTATCGAAATTTTAAGCAGAACTTTTGGTGAACAAGCCTGTACTCAGGAATTAGCTGCCCTGCTAGCTCACCAACAACATTCGCATCCGCAAAACTGCGTTCTATCGTCCCCTTTCGTCGTTATTTCCGATTCCTAAACTCCCGCTTCAAAAACAGTTTTCATTTGCATTATGACAACACACAAGTAGAGTATCGACAAAGTTGATACTTAAAATTAAAACTGATAGAGTATCTTCATTGTTGATACTTTGAGGATTTAAAAATGGCACGAGTAGTAGTGAAAAAATGGGGTAACAGCCCTTCTGTACGTCTTCCGGTAGCTATCATGCAAGCCGCCTCACTTAATGTCGATGATACTGTTGATATTACTGTCGAAGATGGCCGAATTATCATTATTCCAGTCAGGGCGAAAGAGTATTCTCTAGATGCGCTATTAGCAGGAATTACACCGGAAAATATTCATGAAAAAATAGATTTTGGTTCTCCCGTGGGTAAGGAATTGATCTGATGGTTTCTCGTTTTGTGCCTGATGCTGGCGATATTATCTGGATTGACTTTGATCCTGTGACTGGACACGAACAGGGAGGCCATCGCCCCGCAGTAGTACTGAGTCCATTTGCATATAACAATAAAGTGGGGTTACTACTCTGTGTTCCTTGCACAACGAAGGCAAAAGATTATCCTTTTGAAGTTGAACTATCAGGAAGCCGCGATAGTGTCGCCTTAGCTGATCAGGTAACATGCGTTGATTGGCGAGCCAGAAAAGTGACAAAAAAAGGCAATGTTAATTCTTCAGAACTGGAAGATATAAGAGCTAAAGCAAAAGCGCTTATCGGATAACGAGGTTTTACATGACCAGACTCCAAACTCCTTAGTCTTAGATCTCGGAAGAAAAATATTTGAAATATAAAATTGCATTCATTGGGGAAATATAAAATTCAAATAGAAACTTACGATTTAAATTTCGTAGTCAAATATTACATTGTTGTAAATATCATTAATATATAAACATATATTTACAACAATTTCCTATCATAGATTTATATCTATCTCCGTTTTAACCTCCGAGCATAACGTTGCGCCAATACTGCACACACCATCAACTGAATTTGATGAAAAATCATCAACGGCAACAACATTACACCAACCGTCGCAGCCGGAAATAGCACATTCGCCATTGGCACGCCATTAGCCAGACTCTTTTTCGAACCACAAAAAACAATCGTAATTTCGTCTTCTTTATTAAAACCCAACCAGCGAGCGGTATAAGTATTAATAATCAGCACAATCGCCAACATAATGCAGCAAATAACCCCAATCATCAGTAGCGAATAACCATCAATTTTATGCCATATGCCCTCTACAACCGCCTCACTAAAAGCCACATAAACCACCAAAAGAATTGATGACCGGTCAGTTATATTCACTAGTTTTTTATGTTTCTCCACCCAACGTGCAATTAATGGCCGTGACAGATGCCCGATAATAAAGGGAACCATCAATTGAAGGACGATAGATTTTATTGCTGCCAATGTATCGGGGCTGCCTTCTCCCTGCGTATGGATCATCAGTCCGACTAATATTGGCGACAAAAACACGCCCAAAATACTGGATGCCGAAGCACTGCAAATAGCCGCGGCAACATTACCACCAGCAACCGAAGTAAAAGCAATAGCTGACTGAACTGTAGCCGGTAATGCGCAAAGATAAAGGAATCCCCAATAAATCGTTGGTGTCATGACTTCGGGTACTAGTAAATTCAGTCCTAATCCGATAATTGGGAATAAGACAAAAGTACTGAAAAAAACAACTAAATGAAGCCGCCAATGTCCCATGCCGGCAATAATAGCTTGACGAGATAATTTAGCGCCATGCATAAAGAACAACAGAGCAATAGCCGCTGTGGTTAACCGTCGAAATCCTACTTTTATTTCACCTTCGCAAGGAAAGAATGTTGCAATAACAACTACCGTCACTAATACCATCAAAAAAGGATCTATTTTTAATCTTTGCCACCAAGTCATTTATCATTTTCCTTGCTTTGCAAATAATTAGCCCGGCAAACCAGGCTAAGTAGTAAATTAAAAAGTCACAACAAGGTAGTAAGTTTAAATTGCCACTGTACGTTGTTGTTCTGCCGACTGAATACCGGCTTCAATTAATTTCATGATTTGAATTGCTTCACTTGCCGTGACTGGATTAGGTTTACCTAGCGTAATCGCATCACGGATAGCAGCATAATAAGCAGAATAATTACCAGGCAAAGTCGGTACATGTTCAGTCACTAACTCCTCTCCACTTAACAGTGTCATAACACCGTCACGAATATCATATCCCCAATCGGCATGCGGCGGCCTTTCCCCTGCTTTCAACCGTTCTTCCTGAGGATCAAGACCATATTTCACATAACTGCCTTCCATACCATGCAACGTATAAACAGCAGATTCAGCAGCCGCCACGGTTGTTGCATGAAGAACCACTTTAATATCCGAATAATTCAACAACACGTGGAAATAATCTACTGCTGCCGCTTGTGGGCGGATCATCCCCAAATCAGCGGTAATAGATTGTGGTTTACCAAATAGTTGAACCGCTTGGTCGAGTAAGTGAGGGCCTAAATCATACCAAATACCACTTCCTTGCCCCGCCGCTTCACGCCATCTTTGACGTATAACAGGACGATAACGATCAAAATGAGATGCGAAATATTTTAATTTGCCCAAACGATTTTCTTTAATTAACGATTTTATCGTCAGAAAACCGGAATCCCAACGGCGGTTATGAAAGACAGAAAGTAATAAATTCGCCTTTTCTGCCTGCTCTTTTAAAGATTCAGCTTGTTCAACGGTGATGGTAAATGGTTTATCCACCACAACATGCTTACCCGCTGCCAATGCCTTCCGTGCCAGAGGATAATGCGTATCATTAGGTGTCGGAATAACGATTAAATCAATGTCGGGATCATTAAAAAGATCCTCAGGGCAGGATACCACCGGAATATTTGACCAATCTGATTTCACTTTTTCAGCATCACTACTGGAAATGGCGGCCAATTTAACACCAGCAGTGCCGGCAATTAACGGTGCATGGAACGTTTTACTCGCATAACCATACCCCACCAACCCAACCTTTAACAGCTCACGCATAACAGCCCCTCAAACTCATTAATAATATGCAGCAATTCAGCATCCGTAAAAAATATCATTGGTAATGACCGTTGAGCAAATTATCTCTGAATCTACCCTTGAAGATCTTTCAACCAATCTATTCCTACAACCTATTTCCTAAGTCATCAGAATCGCCTATTATTCTTTTTTCGTATAGCTTCAAGTGGAATGATTTATGTATCAAACCAATGATTACCACCGAATTAATGGTTGGATTCTGGCTCCGGCAGCTTATCTGATTATGACCTTTCTCAGTGCCAGTATAATGCTTGCCTTATATATTGTGGCATTTTTTAGCCAAAACAGTGCATTGAGTGCCGGGAATAATCACTTTACTTTAATGTGGTTTCTTTCTGTTGCCATTACTGCGGTAATGTGGTGTTACACCCTATGGGTATTGAAACTGCTTTTCATTCGATCAAAAAGATTCCCGCAAATTTTTATTATTTGGCTTATTGTTACCATATTAATTGCATTGAAAACTTTCGCTTTCTCCCCTATTCCTGATCAAATGGCTTTACGCGCATTAGCATGGCCACTATTGGCAACCGCTATTTTCGTCCCCTACATTAAACGCTCTCATCGAGTCAAAATGACTTTCACACAAGATCGATAACCTCAACTTTCTTTGGTTGTTATCATTAACAATAGATTGCCCCTGGTAAGACAAGGGCATACTTATAATTTAATAAAAGTCAACTTAATAAAAAGTAAACAAACTCATTTTCAGGCACAGCAATGACTGACTATTTTCTTTTATTTGTTGGAACCGTATTGGTTAACAATTTTGTCTTGGTGAAATTCCTTGGCTTATGCCCTTTTATGGGCGTATCTAAAAAGCTGGAAACTGCCATCGGGATGGGATTTGCAACAACATTCGTTATGACACTGGCCTCTGTATGTTCATGGCTGGTGAATACCTTTATTTTATTACCACTGGATTTAATCTATTTGCGTACCCTGAGTTTTATTCTTGTTATTGCGGTGGTGGTGCAATTCACCGAGCTTGTTGTACGCAAAACCAGCCCGACGTTATACCGGTTATTGGGTATTTTCCTGCCGTTGATTACGACTAACTGTGCTGTACTTGGTGTGGCGCTGCTGAATATCAATCAATCACACGATTTTTTACAATCCGCTATCTATGGTTTCGGTGCTGCCGCCGGTTTCTCTCTTGTTATGGTACTGTTTGCCGCTATTCGTGAACGTCTGGCTGTTGCTGATGTCCCCGCCCCTTTCAAGGGGTCATCTATTGGTCTTATCACTGCGGGTTTAATGTCCTTGGCTTTTATGGGCTTTAGTGGTTTGGTGAAGTTCTGATGACATCATTATGGATTGCTATTGGTGCACTCAGTGCACTAGGGTTAATTTTTGGGTTAATCCTGGGGTTTGCTGCCCGCCGTTTTCAGGTGGAAGAGGACCCTATTGTTGAAAACATTGATGATATTCTGCCGCAAAGCCAGTGTGGGCAATGTGGTTATCCTGGTTGTCGCCCGTATGCTGAAGCCATAGCGAATAATGGTGAGATGATTAACAAATGCGCACCCGGTGGTGAACAAGCTATGCTGAAAATTTCAGAGCTGCTCGGTGTCGATCCACAACCATTAGATGGTGATGCAAGCGTACAAAATCCAGCCCGCAAAGTCGCCTTTATCGATGAAGAGAATTGCATCGGCTGCACCAAATGTATTCAAGCCTGTCCCGTAGACGCTATTGTCGGCGCTACCCGTGCCATGCATACCGTTGTTGAAGACTTATGTACCGGTTGTGACCTGTGCGTTGCTCCTTGCCCAACAGACTGCATTACGATGATCCCTGTAGCCACAACCACTGCTAATTGGAAATGGGATTTAAAAACCATACCCATTAAAAATATTACTGTTCAGCCATCGCACTCCGTTTCCATCAACAGTATCCCAGTTAAAAATATTGAGGCTGAACATCATGTTTAACTTATTCAATTTACTCAATAAAAACAAAATCTGGGATTTTGCCGGTGGTATTCATCCACCTGAAATGAAACTGCAATCCAGCCAAACTCCTTTACGCATTGCGCCACTACCAGAAGAGTTAATCATCCCATTGCAACAACATTTGGGTACGCAAGGCGAGTTGCTGGTTAAAGTAGGTGATAAGGTGCTTAAAGGCCAACCGTTAACGTTTGGCACTGGTCGCACAGTACCGGTTCATGCATCGACTTCCGGTACCATCATTGCCATTGAACCGTGTATTACCGCGCACCCATCCGGGTTGAAAGAGTTATGTGTTCGTTTGCGCCCTGATGGCGCCGACCAATGGTGTACACGCATTCAGACACTGGATTATCAATCATTGGATACAGAGACGATACTGAACCGAATCCATCAGGCAGGTATCGCAGGTTTAGGCGGAGCCGGTTTTCCGACCGCCGCTAAACTGCAAAGCGGTCGGCATGGCCTTAAGACGTTGATCATTAACGCGGCAGAATGCGAACCTTATATTACCGCGGATGACCGTCTGATGCAGGAACATGCCGACGAACTTATTGAGGGCATTCATATTCTGGAACATCTGCTTAAACCGGAGCAGATCCTGATTGGTATCGAAGATAATAAGCCAGAAGCGATAAAAGAACTTAAAACCGCGCTAAAAGGCGATAAATCGATTATCATCCGGGTTATCCCGACCAAATATCCTTCCGGCGGCGCTAAACAACTGACCAAAATCCTGACAGGTAAAGAAGTCCCATCCGGCGGCCGCTCCTCCGCTATCGGAGTGCTAATGCAGAACGTAGGCACAGTGGTTGCAATCAAGCGTGCCATTATCGATGGAGAACCTTTGATTGAGCGAGTCGTTACGCTTACTGGAGAAGCAGTTACCTCACCGGGTAACTTCTGGGCGCGGCTCGGTACTCCGGTACAATTTCTTCTCCAGTTAGCCGGATTTGAACCACAATCAGAACAAATGGTCATTATGGGCGGCCCTTTAATGGGATTCACGCTGCCCGACCTCAACGTACCCATCGTTAAGATCAGTAACTGTATTCTGGCGCCATCCCATCAGGAAATGGATTCAAATACAGCGGAAGAGGCTTGTATTCGTTGTGGATTATGTGTGGAAGCCTGCCCTGCCCGTTTATTGCCGCAACAACTCTATTGGTTCAGTCGTGGACAAGAGCACGAAAAGGCCAGAGATCACAATCTGTTCGACTGTATTGAATGCGGCGCCTGTGCTTATGTCTGTCCAAGTAATATTCCTCTGGTGCAATATTATCGCCAGGAGAAAGCTGAAATTCGGGCCTTGGATCAGGAAAACCGCCGTTCAACGGAAGCCAAAATTCGTTTCGAAGCTAAACAAGCCCGTATGGAACGAGAAAAATTGTCCCGTGAAGAACGACACAAAAAATCGGCCGTTCAAATTGATAATAAAGATAAAAGTGCTGTACAAGATGCACTTTCCCGGGTGAAGGAAAAACAGGCTGACGCAGGTAAAGTTGTTGCTATAGAACCGGGGCAAGTACCCGATAATTCCGCAGTAATAGCGGCTCGTCAGGCAAGAAAAGAGCAACTTCGCGCTCGTCAGGCGGAAAAACAGTCGGCTGAAAATATTAATATTGCTCCATCTGAACCAACAAGTGCGGAAGATCCACGCAAAGCCGCATTAGCAGCAGCGATTGCCAGAGCTAAAGCAAAGAAAGCAGCTCAAAATCAGGAAGTAGCGCCATCACTGGAAACAAAAGAATCTGAAACTACCGCTAGTGAACCTCGTAAAGATGCGGTCGCGGCCGCTATTGCCCGCGTCAAGGCTAAGAAGGCTCAAACTCAGCAATCAACTGAAATTCAGGCAGAAACACCGCCAGCAGAAGAAACTGATCCACGTAAAGCTGCCGTCGCTGCCGCTATTGCTCGCGTCAAAGCCAAGAAAGCTCAAACTCAGCAATTAACTGAAAATCAGGCAGAGATACCGCCAGCGGAAGACACTGATCCGCGTAAAGCTGCCGTTGCAGCCGCTATTGCTCGCGTCAAAGCCAAGAAATCTCAAACTCAGCAATTAACTGAAAATCAGGCAGAGATACCGCCAGCGGAAGACACTGATCCGCGTAAAGCTGCCGTCGCGGCCGCTATTGCCCGCGTCAAGGCCAAGAAGGCTCAAACTCAGCAATTAACTGAAACTCAGGCAGAAACACCGCCAGCAGAAGAAACTGATCCGCGTAAAGCGGCAATTGCTGCCGCTATCGCCAAGGTTAAGGCCAAAAAAGGCACTCAGGAACAACAGAAAGTTTCAATAGAATAGTGATTGTTATAAATGAAATTCAGACCCGTTCAAACTGACAATAAAAAACTAAAAGTCGCAAGTTCGCCTTTTACACACAACCAGCAAAATACCAGCCGTATTATGCTGTGGGTTGTGCTGGCAGCGATACCCGGTATCGCGGTACAAACTTACTTCTTTAGTTACGGTACCTTGTTCCAGATCCTACTTGCGGTGATTACCGCTCTGCTTGCGGAATCATTTGCCCTGTCTTTGCGTAAACAGGCAGTTATGCCTCGTTTGCAGGATAATTCTGCATTACTGACCGGTTTACTTTTAGGGATCAGCCTTCCTCCGCTGGCCCCTTGGTGGCTGATTGTATTAGGAACTGTCTTTGCTGTGATTATTGCCAAACACCTCTATGGCGGTCTTGGTCAAAATCCATTCAACCCGGCAATGGTCGGTTATGTCGTGCTGCTAATATCATTCCCAGTGCAAATGACCAGTTGGTTGCCTCCTATGGATTTACTGGCAACACAAATTACACCGCTAGACTGCCTGATGGTGATCTTCACCGGCCATACCCCCGATGGAACAACATTACAGCAGTTGCAACAAGGTTTCGATGGGATTAGCCAGGCCACACCACTAGATAGCTTCAAAACCGGTTTATTGACTCACAATATTGATGACGTTCTTCGCCAACCCATATTACAAGGATCTTTGGCGGGTATTGGCTGGCAATGGGTCAACATCGCTTATCTTGTTGGTGGGCTGATTCTACTGAACAGAAAAGTGATAACCTGGCAAATTCCTGTGGCATTTATCCTAGTATTAGGCTTATGTGCGCTCACAAGCTGGCTGATTGATCCATCCCGTTATTCGCCGCCATTATTACAACTGTTTTCCGGTGCAACTATGCTAGGCGCATTCTTTATTGCAACCGATCCCGTCAGTGCTTCTACGACACCCAAAGGTCGTTTGGTGTTTGGCGCCATGATTGGCCTGTTAGTTTGGGTTATCCGTGTTTATGGTGGTTATCCTGATGCGATAGCATTTGCGGTTTTACTGGCGAATATCACCGTGCCGCTTATTGACCATTACACCCAACCCCGCGTTTACGGGCATAAATAAGGAGCCGTTATGTTAGAAACCATGCGACGTCACGGCATCACGTTAGCCATTTTTGCCGCAATTACCACCGGGTTGACAGCTATCGTGAATTCACTCACCAAAAGTACTATTGCAGAACAGGCCGCACTACAGCACAAATCGCTGCTTGATCAGGTTATTCCGCCGGCTCTGTACGACAACGACATACAAAACGAATGCTATCTAGTCAATGCTGATGCTCTGGGCAATAACTTGCCTCATCGTCTCTATTTGGCGCGTAAAAACGGTCAACCCGTGGCGGCAGCGCTAGAAAGTACGGCACCGGATGGCTATTCCGGCGCTATTCAATTACTGGTCGGAGCTGATTTCTCAGGAAAAGTGCTTGGTGTACGGGTTACAGAACATCATGAAACCCCAGGACTAGGGGATAAAATTGAAACCCGGATTTCAGACTGGATTAATGTCTTCTCAGGGAAAACCATCACCTCTAATCATGACCGGCACTGGGCGGTGAAAAAAGATGGCGGTGAGTTTGATCAATTTACCGGCGCCACTATTACCCCACGCGCCGTGGTAAACTCAGTCAAACGGACTGCGCTTTATTTACAGACCATACCTGAACATCTCTCTTCTCTAGAATCCTGTGGAGAAAAATCATGAGTGAAACCAAAAACTTATTTATCCAAGGGCTATGGAAAAATAACTCCGCTTTAGTACAACTGCTAGGATTGTGCCCACTGTTAGCCGTCTCTTCCACTGCAACCAACGCGCTTGGCTTAGGGCTGGCGACGACACTGGTTCTAGTCTGTACCAACATTGCGGTTTCCAGCTTGCGTCGTTGGGTGCCCAACGAGATCCGTATTCCGATTTATGTTATGATCATCGCTTCGGTTGTTAGTACCGTCCAAATGTTGATTAACGCTTACGCTTTTGGCCTGTATGAATCACTAGGGATTTTCATTCCGCTGATTGTGACTAACTGCATTGTTATTGGTCGTGCTGAAGCCTATGCGGCGAAAAATCCGATCGTACCTTCAGCTATTGATGGCCTAGCAATGGGATTAGGAGCAACTTGTGCACTGTTTGTTCTCGGTGCTATTAGAGAAATTCTCGGCAATGGAACCCTATTTGATGGTGCTGATTTACTTTTGGGTAATTGGGCTAAGGTATTACGAATAGAAATCGTTCATATGGATTCCCCTTTCCTGTTAGCGATCTTACCTCCTGGCGCTTTTATCGGTTTGGGGTTAATGCTGGCAGCGAAATATCTTATTGACGAAAAAATGAAAACCAGAGCAATAAAAGAAAAAAGCAGTACAATAACAATGTCGCAAGAATCGGAGAGTTCTATTTGATATGAACAAACAGAAACGTATCGAAATTTTAACGCGCTTACGGGATAACAACCCAAAGCCAACAACTGAATTAGTTTTCACAACACCATTTGAGTTACTTATTTCAGTATTGCTTTCAGCGCAAGCGACAGATGTGAGTGTTAATAAAGCCACAGCAAAACTCTATCCCGTGGCAAATACCCCTCAGGCAATTCTGAATCTGGGTGTCGATGGGTTGAAAGAGTATATAAAAACAATCGGTCTTTATAACACCAAAGCGGAAAACACAATTAAAACCTGCCGAATATTGCTAGAAAAACATGCTGGCGAAGTTCCCGAAGATCGCGCCGCGTTGGAAGCATTGCCGGGTGTTGGCCGCAAAACGGCCAATGTGGTGTTAAACACCGCTTTCGGCTGGCCGACTATTGCGGTCGATACCCATATTTTTCGCGTTTGTAACCGTACTCAATTCGCGCCCGGTAAAAATGTCGATGAAGTCGAAAATAAATTACTGCAAGTCGTTCCGGCCGAATTTAAAGTTGATTGTCATCATTGGCTTATTTTACATGGTCGTTATACCTGCATAGCTCGTAAACCTCGTTGTGGCTCCTGTATTATTGAAGATCTATGTGAATTTAAAGAAAAAATTTACCCTGAGTAACTATTGTAATTTTCATTGCAATTTCCATACTGTCTTGCGCTATTTTGCAGATGTTGCTTGCTCGACACCGCCAATTCGCGTAAAACTGTTATTCCAAAAACTATCTGATAATAACCCTCTAACTTTCTCCGCGGATATTATGTTTCAAAACAACCCGCTGCTTGCACAGCTAAAACAGCAACTTCATTCCCAAACACTTCGAGTAGAAGGTTTGGTCAAAGGTACCGAAAAAGGATTCGGATTCTTAGAAGTCGATGGGCAAAAAAGCTATTTCATTCCTCCCCCACATATGAAAAAAGTTATGCATGGCGATCGAGTAACTGCCGCTATTCATACTGACAAAGAAAGAGAGATCGCCGAACCAGAAACATTGGTCGAACCATTTCTAAATCGCTTCGTTGGCCGCATCCAGAAAAAAGAAAACGATAACCGTTTATGGATCGTTCCTGATCACCCACTGTTAAAAGATGCTATCCCTTGCCGGCCGGCCAACCAGGTCACACATCCATTTCAACATGGTGATTGGGCCGTCGCTGAAATGCGCCATCATCCACTGAAAGGCAGCCGTGGGTTTCATGCGGAAATTACCGGCTATATTACTGAGGGCAGCGATCACTACTCCCCTTGGTGGGTAACACTAACTCGCCATAATCTGGAACGTGACGCTCCCACTATGACTGCCGATTGCCAGATGAACGATGGCGATCTTGAGCGCATTGACTTAACGTCGCTGGATTTCGTCACTATCGACAGTGCAACCACGGAAGACATGGACGATGCTTTGCATATCGCTAAGCAAGATGATGGCAGCCTGAAACTCAGTATCGCCATCGCTGATCCAACAGCTTATATCGCGGCTAATAGCGAACTGGATCAAATCGCCCATCAACGTGCTTTCACTAACTACCTGCCGGGTTTTAACATTCCCATGTTGCCGCGCGACCTGTCAGAGAACTTATGCTCTCTGCGCCCTAACTCCCGCCGCCCGGCATTGGTTTGTCAGGTTTCCATTCTGGAAGATGGTCAACTGGGTGATGATATTGCGTTTTTCTCTAGCTGGGTTGAATCAAAAGCTAAGTTGGTTTACGACGAAGTTTCCGACTGGCTGGAAGAAACAGGAACTTGGAAACCTTCTTCTGAGGCAATTGGAACTCAAATCACTCTCCTGAAAGAAATGAGTGATCGCCGTAACCAATGGCGCCACCAAAACGCGCTTATTTTCAAAGATCGTCCTGACTACCGCTTCATCCTCGACGATAATGGTTATGTACTGGATATCGTGGTAGAACAACGCCGTACAGCCAACCGTATTGTTGAAGAAGCGATGATCACTTCTAACCTGTGCGCCGCAAAAATCCTGCGCGATAAATTAGGTTTTGGTATTTACAATGTCCATATGGGTTTTGAGCCGCTGCAAATTGAACAAGTGGTTGAATTACTGCAAGAAAATGGTATAGATGCCAATACAGAAGAGTTGTTGACCTTAAACGGCTTCTGCAAATTACGCCGTGAATTGGATAAACAACCAACACAATTCCTTGATAGTCGCATTCGTCGTTTCCAGACTTTCGCAGAAATTAAACCTGAACCCGGTCCTCATTTTGGTCTTGGTTTTGAGGCTTACGCCACCTGGACATCACCGATCCGTAAATACAGCGATATGATTAACCATCGCTTACTGAAAGCGATTATTCAAAAAACGGATGTGGAACAACCCTCAGAAGAAACCTGTTTGCAACTGGCCGAACGTCGCAGATTGAATCGTATGGCCGAACGTGATGTGGGGGATTGGCTATATGCACGTTTCCTGCAACCCCATGCAGGAACAGAGCAACGTTTTACCGCGGAAATCATTGATATTACCCGTGGCGGTTTACGTGTTCGTTTGGTCGATAACGGTGCCGTAGCCTTTATACCGGCGCCATTCCTGCATGCGGTGCGTGATGAACTGCAATGTAGCCAAGAGACCGGCACAGTGATTATCAAAGGTGAAACCGCTTACCAATTAAACGACATTATTGACGTTCGTATTGAAGAAGTAAGAATGGAAACGCGTAATATTGTCGCCCGCCCTGCTGCCTGATTTCTCTCATAAAAACTTTCTGAATCAAACTACAGCGATTAAGCTGTAGTTTGTTATTAAAAATCCACAATCAAAGGGAAGAATTACATCACATTTTATCCTGCGCGGGGTGTCACTATATTGAACCAGAATGGAAAATTATCCAGCATACCAAGGAACTCATTAAACTTAGCGCGCTCTCCCTTAATTTTCACATTCCGTTTTTTCACCTGATTATCAAATTCTTCTTTACCCAGGTGAATTTTATCCAGAATAGCTTTGGCTAACGTCAATGTAACATCGGCCTGTGTCACCTGCTTATCCGTATAATTCAGTACCCCATTTTCCACGGTCAGTGTATAACGCTTATTGAGATCGGTAAGATTAATGTTCATCACCAATTTTTTACCGGCAGCTTTAGGCCCATTCAACCGCACGGCTAGATAATCAAATAACATCTCTGGTGATATGGCACGAATCGTATCCGGGCTGTTAGTATTCAGACCGCCAGATTTCGGTACACCATGACGCAGTTCCGACGCGCCTTGCAAATAGATTGAACGCCAGGAATTTGATTCAGATTGATAACCTAATTGCTCATAGGTTTTAGCTAACAATGCCTTCCCTGCCACACTATCGGGGTTCGCAAAAACAACATGCTTAAGCACTTGCGCTACCCAACGATATTCCCCTTTATCAAAATCAGCCTGCGCACGTTTAATTAACGCAGCCTCCCCTCCCATATATTCCACATATTTAATCGCGGAAGATTTTGGTGGCAGGTTGTTCAAATCAGAAGGATTTCCACTATACCACCCCATATAGAACTGATAAACCGCACGAACATTATGACTTAATGCGCCATGATAGCCACGGTTCGGAAAATAATGTGCAAGTTCTGATGGTAATCTGAGCATCTCAGAAATTTCTTCACCCGTGTAACCTTTATTCATCAGATTTACTGTCTGGTCGTGAATATATTTATATAAATCGCGTTGTTTTTTGAAATAATCCACCACACGCTCTTTACCCCACATCGGCCATTGGTGGCTCTGAAATTTTACCTCTACCTGATCCCCATATAATTCAATAACTTGATCAATATATTTCGACCAGGCTAAAGCATCGCGTACTTGGACACCCCGCAACGACAAAATATTATGCATGGTATTGGTGGTATTTTCCGCCATCCACATCGCTTTCCACTGTGGAAACCAGGTATTCATCTCAGCGGGAGCTTCCGTGCCAGGAGTCACCTGAAATACCATATCCACACCATCAACCGTCATTTTTTCGCCCGTAAGTTTGATAGTACGCGTTGGTGGGATCAACGTTACCGTTCCAGCCACCGATGCCAAACTCAAACCCGACCCCACATGCCCCTGGGGAGTACGCGGCAATACAGTACCAAACATATAAACAGCCCGACGGCTCATAGCATTACCGGCGATCACCTTCTCGCTAGCAGCCTGTTCCATAAAACCTTCTGGCGCAATAACTTGCACTTTTCCGGCTTTAACATCATCCTCGTTGACAATACCGCGCACACCACCGTAATGATCAACGTGAGAATGGCTGTAAATCACACTCACTACCGGCCTTTTACCCAAGTGTTTACTGACCAGATCGTAGGCTGCCTTTGCTGCTTCCGTAGATGTCGCCGGATCTAAAACAATCCATCCGGTATTTCCTGCAACAAAAGTAATATTAGCCAAGTCATAACCACGTACTTGATAAATATGATCGCTCACTTTATAGAGCCCATATTCCATATTCAGTTGCGCATTACGCCACAAACTAGGGTTAACCGTGTCTGGCGCCGGTGCTTTATCAGTAATAAATTTACGGTAACTATCGAGATCTAATATAACTTTACCTTTATCATCACGAATAATCAGAGAATCCGGCCTGGCGATAAGACCTCGTTTCGCATCATCAAAATCAGATTTATCATTGAATGGCAAAGTGGATGCCATTTCGGCATTAACTTGTTTAGTGATTTCCGTAGCTGGAAGGGAAAATTTATCGTGACTAAATGATGAAGGACTAAGAACGGCAAACGATACTGCGGTTGAAATGGTTAATAAGCATTTGTAATTCATAAGATAACATTCCTTTAGACAGATTAGTTAGATGACTAAAACTAGAAATAACTTTATCCATAAAATCCAAACGATATGAATCATAGCCTGGTAATAATAGATAGGAATATGGAAATAAGTAAAGGAAACAAATCCAGGTTATCGCTATTAGCACCACAACAAAAAATAGTTATTATTATAGGAAAACTATAAATAACAACATTAATCTCCCTTCTTCATTATTAAAATCAAATAACCTGACATATTAAACCTGAAAAAAGAATTATACGTAACCTTCTGTTAATAAATCGCTTTGCCGAAACTTAGCATCTTCTATATATCAAAATTTATAACACACCATTTATTCATCCTTTTATAGAAAAATATAACCATGTGATTATCAAATAATTTATATGGAAATAATTTTATTGATTGATAATTTTAAATATTAATAATTGATATTTGAAATTAACATTGATTGACTATAATCCAACGTGATCATCCATGTGATCTAAAATTTACCGAGTAACGTTTCTATATAAAGAGTAACCAAGAAAAACCAGGTTAGTGCGGTAGCTATTGTCTATAGTTCAGTGCTAATCAAAACAAAGCGATAATCGCGCTTAACATGTAATACACATGAAAAATAAAGGAAATAACTATGACCATAACAACAGAACAAATTGCTGTTGACTATCCAATACCAACTTATCGATTTGTTGTCTCCGTTGGTGATGAACAAATCCCTTTCAACAGCGTTTCGGGACTAGATATTACTTATGATGTCATCGAGTACAAAGATGGCACCGGTAATTACTATAAAATGCCGGGCCAGCGTCAACTGATCAATATTACGCTGCGTAAAGGGGTATTCCCTGGCGATACCAAACTTTTTGACTGGCTTAATTCCATTCAGCTTAATCAAGTTGAGAAAAAAGACGTTTCAATTAGCCTGACTAATGAAGCCGGTACCGAAATTTTAATGAGCTGGAGCGTAGCAAATGCATTTCCAACTTCATTAACCTCCCCCTCTTTTGATGCCACCAGCAATGATATCGCCGTTCAAGAAATAAAACTTACCGCAGACCGAGTAACCATTCAGGCTGCTTAAAGTATCACGATGACTGATATATCAGACGGGACAAAATGATGCTCAAAATTGGCATAACTGCCACCCGTCCAACTAAATTCACCATCCTACAGTTCATACAAAATATCGCCCAATAATTGGAGGCAATATATGCCAACATTAACAACTTATCCCGGCGTTTATATTGAAGAAGACGCCTCGCTATCTCTATCGGTTAATACCAGCCCAACTGCTATTCCTGTTTTTATTGGTAAATTTTTTAAAAAAAACGGCAGTCAGCCAGCAAAAGGGAGCTGTATTAGAATTACTAGTTGGTTGGATTTTACTTCTCAGTTTTCACTTTCACCGGCCATATCAGTGATGGCTACAAGTAACAGTGAGAATTCCCCAAAAACCTATACCTATGCCGCCACTGTCACAGCCACAACCATTCCTCTCAGTGCCTTTGCTGTACAACACTATTTTAATAATGGTGGTGGAGTCTGTTATCTGTTGCCGGTGGAAGAAGGAGAAGAATTAGCAACGCTGCCAGACCTGATTGAAAAACAACAGGAGATTACCTTACTGGTCTGTCCTGAAACGAATACAACGTTAAAACAGAACGTTTATAACGCCGTAAATTCTCTATTAAAGGATAAAGTAGGTTACTTCCTAATTGCTGATAGCGAAGATGGAACAAATAAGCCAGATACCCAAAAGGATAAAACCGCTGTCTATTACCCTAATTTAGAAACCTCTTTTACTTATAGCCGTCCGGCGGATGCTGATATTGCTCTGAGTGGTTATGAAAGCTTGACTAAGCTGGCAGAACTGAAATCAAAATCAACAGCGGAGTATGATAAAGCTAAAAAAGCCGTCGACGACATATTGAAAGCCACTAAAATTACCTTACCCCCTAGTGCCGCCGTTGCGGGTGCCTATGCAGCAACCGATGCCAGTCGTGGTGTCTGGAAAGCACCCGCTAATGTGGCATTGAATAATGCCAAACCATCTGAGCCGATCACAAATGATAAGCAAGGTACCATGAATGAAGCCGGTATTAACGCTATCCGTCACTTTACCGGCAAAGGCACGTTGATTTGGGGAGCACGTACATTAGACCAAACGGACAACTGGCGTTACATCCCGGTACGACGTTTATTTAATGCAGCGGAACGAGACATCAAGCGGGCAATGCAATTTGCCGTCTTTGAACCCAACAGCCAACCAACCTGGAAGCGGGTACAAACAGCCATCGACAACTATCTCTATCAACTTTGGCAACAAGGAGCACTCGCGGGAAATAAACCGCAAGAAGCTTATTTTGTCCAAATTGGTAAAGATATCACCATGACCGATGACGATATCAAACAAGGCAAAATGATCGTCAAAGTGGGTATGGCTGCGGTTCGTCCGGCTGAATTTATTATCCTTCAATTCTCGCAACATGTAGCACAGTAACCGTACTGAGACGCGGTTTAACACCGCGTCCATTCAGTCATTGAGGAGATGATAATGACAACAGAGACAAAACAGCCGGGCGTCATGATAACGGAAAGCCGTATATCTCTGCCACCAAACAATGAATTTATCGGTGTCCCCGTTTTTATTGGTTATACCGAAAAAAGCTCAAGTAATAAAACCGCCATTAAACTAAACAGCCTGACTGACTTTACCCAACATTTTGGTAAATCAGGATTAACCTATTATTCAGTGCGCCACTTCTTTGAAAACAGTGGTCGGCAAGCTTATGTCCTATCACTGGGCCATGATAAATCGCTAAATGATTTTCAATTATTTATCACTGCCCTACAACAGGACTGGGTTAAACAAGCCATTTCCACAGAGAACGAAATTACATTGATTGTTGTACCTGATATTGCTCGTTTTAGTGATACCAACACTCCAAAAGACCTTTGGCTACAATCTTGGCAATCAATACTTGAACTTTGCAAAAGCCGACGCGGCATCATGGGATTACTGGATGCTCCTGACGATCCAACATTAGCTGCTAATTGTCTGGCTGATTTTTCTTCAAGTGATCGACAATGGGGCGCCGTATACTGGCCAAGGCTGATAAGCGCCTACCAGGAGAAAGATAAACATATCGTACTTTCACCTACCGCTGCGGTCGCCGCTGTTATACAACGCAATGACAACCAAAAAGGCGTATGGACAGCCCCTGCCAATGTCGCTTTAACCAAGGTGATCAGCCCGGTACGCTCTTACATTGAAGCAGGCGCCCTCCTTAACCTTAATCAAGAAGGCACTTCGTTGAATCTGGTTCGCAGTTTCCCCGGCAAAGGCATTAAAATCTGGGGATGCCGCACACTGGACAACACGCCGGGTTCCCCTTGGCGTTATATCCAAATTCGCCGACTGGTTTCCTATATCGAAACCCACATGACCCAACTTGGCCGAGCCTTCGTCTTTGAACCCAATAACGCCATCACTTGGATGAAATTTAAAGGTCAGGCCCACAACTGGTTACGTCAGTTATGGTTAAAAGGTGGATTGCGCGGCACTCAGGAAGATCAAGCATTTGAGGTGTTACTGGGTGTTAATGAATCAATGAGTGAAGCCGATATCCTGGCCGGAAAGATGATCATGAAAATCAGGCTGGCCCTGTTAATTCCGGCGGAATTTATTGAGCTGAGTCTGACATTTGATATCCGTAACAATACTGTATCTAGCTAATCTCAACAGGGGAAAAACATGTACAACTTATACACCCCGTCAGTATCACACCGTTTTATCGCCAGTTTTCTGTTTAACAACATTCCCAGCCCACTTGATATCGCCTTTCAGCGCATATCGGGCCTGAGCCGAGAACTGCAAACCACTCAACACAGCCAAGGCGGGGAAAACGCCAGAAATGTCTGGCTAACCGAAAAGATCCAACATGGCAGTCTGGTATTGGAGCGTGGAGTCATGACCATCACCCCACTCACCTTAATATTTGATCGCGTGCTGCGCGGTGAGAAAGCGGTGTATGCCGATGTCGTCATCATGCTGCTGAACGAAAACACGTTACCTGTAGCAAGCTGGACCGTCAGTAACGCGCTACCGGTTCGTTGGTCCACCAGCGACTTTGATGCTAATAGCAACACCGTGTTGGTGAGCGCACTAGAACTACGTTATCAGGATATGCGCTGGTTAGGAGTAAAAGCATGACTGTAGAAATTAAGGAACTGATTATTCAGGCTAAAGTCACCGATCCGACGAATGATCAACTCGGTTCACGAACATTAGCCCAAGAAAAGCTGGATAACGCCCGTTTGGTTGAGATGGTGAAACGGGAAGTATTAGAGGCATTACGTGAAACAGGAGGCGATTATGAGTTTAATTGAACGCGGTTTATCCAGACTCACCTTAACAGCCTTCAAAGATCGGGAAGGCAAAATTTCCGTGGGTAGCTTACAAGCCATGTACAACCCCGATACGATCCAACTTGATTACCAAACCCGCTACCAACAGGACGAAAGTGTCAATCGTGCCAGCCAAAGCAGCCGCTATGTATTATCCCAACCTGCCGGATTATCCTTAGTCCTGCTATTTGATGCATCGATGCCCGGCAATAGCACGCCAATAGAAACTCAGCTTGCGACCCTAAAATCACTGTGTGCGGTTGATGCCAGCACCAAAGTACCCCACTTCCTTAAAATCAAATGGGGAAAAATGCGCTGGGAAAATAAAGGTTATTTTGCCTGCCGGGCCAGTGGCCTTGCCATCAACTACACCCTGTTTGACCGGGACGCCACCCCTTTACGGGCCAGTGCGACCTTATCTTTAGTGGCAGATGAAAGCTTAGTGATTCAGGATACCGAGCGGCAGTTAAAATCGCCGCCGGCCACTGCGGTTAGCGTCACAGACATGCTCTCCTTACCCTTAATTGCTTTAGGCGCCGGCGCTTCTCTGGCAGGCGGTATCGATTATCTCTCTCTGGCCTGGCAAAACGATCTGGATAATCTTGATGACTTTACCCCCGGGCAAACCTTACAAGCACGGAGGGATACATGAAAATACCCACAGTAATCATCAAGATAGGTGGTAAGACACTCAACCAATTTACCGTAATCAGCCTGACAACCAACCATCACATCAACGGCATCCCTTCGGCCAACATCACTCTAGGCATAGCCGGTGATGCCAGCCATATTTTTGACGCCAAGACGCAGGCTGAATTGACAAGCTGTCGCCCGAATCATGAAGTTATCGTGCAGATGCAAAAAACCGTGTTATTTAAGGGTGTTATCGTGCGGCAAACACTGGGGCTTAAAGGTCAAGACAGCATCATTACCCTGACAGCAAAACATCACCTGCAAAAATTAACCCATAGCTTTCACTCACAGCTATTTAATAAACAGAGTGATGAGGCGATTATCAAAAAACTCTTTAATCAGAATGGCATCCAAACGACGATCAAACAGGCGCCGCAACTCAAAACCGTTCATGAACAAATGGTGCAATTCCGTTGCAATGACTGGGCATTCCTAAAAAGCCGATTGACTGCGACTAACACCTGGTTATTGCCCGGTAATGAATCAGTTACCTTGATAACACCTAAGGCACTGAATAAGTCAACTGTGCATACCCTTCATCGGCATGCCAGCGATCAAAACATTGTGCTATTTGAAGCGGATCTCCAGTGGAATAACCAACACAACCCCAAAACCGTGAGTATACGTGCCTGGGATGTGACTCAACAAAAGCTTTCTCAGGCAATCAATACCCAAAACAGCAAGCTTGGCAGTAACAAGCTTGCCGTGGACAGTATCGATGCGCTAGCTGATAAAGAGTGGCAATGGGCTTACAGCTATCCATTGGATAATGAACAAGCCAAACATCTTGCTCAAGGCATTATGGATAATCTACGCAGTCATAATATATCCGGTAGCTTTGAAATCGAAGGTAATCATCATTACCAACCGGGGAATGTTCTGGCGTTAAACGGCTTTGGTCAGGGAATGGATGGTCAAGGAATTATCACCGGAGTAAATCAGATAATTAATCAGCGGCAAGGCTGGCGCACCCGATTAACTTTAGGCATGTTGCCGGATGTAGACCCTCCGGTGCCACAGGTAAAAGAGTTACACATCGGTATCGTGGAAAAATATCAGCAAGACAGCCAATCGCTAGGCCGTATTCCCGTCAGAATACCAGCATTAAACCTAACCCAAGGTGTACTCTTTGCACGTTTAGGTAAACCTTATGCCAGTCATGAAAGTGGGTTCTGCTTTTATCCAGAACCGGGGGACGAAGTGATTATCGGCTTCTTTGAATGTGATCCCCGTTTCCCGGTGATATTAGGCTCCATGCATAATCCTAAAAATAAATCTCCGGTAGAACCCAGTGAAAAAAATCCGGTGAAAACCTTAGTGATCAAACAAGGAGATAAACAACAGGCATTAATATTCGATAACAAAGAAAACACCGTGGCACTTAATAGCGGAGAAAATAAAGTTTCTCTGCAACAGGATAAAGATATTACGCTCAATTCAACTAAAAATCTCATCACTCAGGCTCAGGAAATTAACATACAAGCGGAAAAATCTCTGTCAGCTACAGGAAAATCCGGGGTGGATATTAAAGGCTCGAAAATTAATTTAACACAATAATGAGGTATTGAAATGACAAACCCAATATTAGCCGATATTTATGGTCGCGGCTGGAAATTTCCACCACAGTTTTCTCTTGAGACTGGCGTAGCAATGGCCGAAGGCGCCGAAAATGTTCGCCAAAGTATAAAAATCCTTTTTCTAACTGAACCCGGTGAACGGATTATGCGTGAAGATTATGGCTGCGGTCTGAATGATTATATGTTTGAAAATATCAGTGATGAATTGTTATCGGAGATTCAAACCCGCATTGAAGAGCGAGTCTTACGCTATGAACCTCGTGCTGAAATCACCGATATTCAGGTAACTCAGAAAACAGATTCATCGAATACCTTACATATTCAAGTGACCTATGCCCTAAGAGGCAGTGAAATTAGTCAACAGCTTGAAGGTATTCTTGAAGTCAACGAAGGTCGGGCAAAGGTAAGCCTATGAGTAAGCAATTGATCATCGATGGAGATAGTCTGTTATTCGAACCCTTATTCGGCAACCGGCAAGTCACCATTTTGGGACCGGCAACTATCAGAGGCAGCGGGCACGCCCAAATTCAAGGTAAAAAGATCGCCATTGTGGGTGATGAAAAAAAGGTACAGCTCCAGGCGCAATATATTACCCCCAGCCACCCAACACTCGGCATGGGTATAGTCACCATTGCCCAATTGGATACCAGCCAGCAAGTCAACTTTTGCCGCAGCCCTGCCACGATAATTATTGTCGGGCAACAATTTACGGCCCGTTTTACCCCGACACAACCGGCGATTAATCCGTCTGGCGTACCGGATATAACAACCCCCAGTATGGGAAAAGGCCGTTTTATTGCCGGTCAATATATCGTTAATGTCGGATAAATAACGCTTCAAAATTCATTATTAAATAACGATATTATTCTGTAAAAACATATCAAAAATATATTCAAATAACAGGTGGTATAATATGGGACTCACCGAATTAAAGAATAAACTCGCCGCTATCGTACCAGAGACAGAATTTAAACTTGATGAAAGAAGTACGCTGGATATTTTAAACTGGCTACAAGAATATTCTAAGAAAATACCTTTCGGTCAAGAGAAAGAAAAATTCTGGGATAGCTTCTATTTTATTCAGAAAAATAATCCTGAGAAATTAGCAGATATTTACCAAAAAGTTAATAAAGCAGATGGACATTTACCGGCACATCAAGCTTTTGTGTTGGCTTTTTTAAAACTCTTAGAAACAACCAAAGTTTTATTTAATACCTTCCCGGTACGACATCGTGATCTTTATTATCGGGAATTATTAGGATTGAAACCGAGAAATGCACAAGCGGATAGCGTTGCTTTAGGCATTACCTTAAATACAGATAAGGCAGAATATCTTATCCCTAAAGGAACCCTGTTTGATGCCGGGCAGGATAGCGCTGGAAACCCATTACAATATGCGTCAGATACTGATCTACTGGCGAACCAAGGAAAATTAACCGACCTGCGTTGGTATCGGAAAGATAACGATGGCTGGAAATCGGCAATACTACTAAACCACTCAGATAATATTAAATTGCCTGAAAACGGTATTAAGCTTTTTAGCCTAACCCCCAACGATGCTCCAATCTTATCTGGTTATCTGATTACCTCTTCTTTATTTGCTATGTCGAAAGGAGTGCGTAATATTGAGGTAACTCTAGCAAATGAGTGGATGGGTAATCCTAACAACATTACTGCTCAGATCAGTTCTGGAAAACATTGGCTTTCACTGCTAGTAAAAAAAGCAGAGACCAATCTTAAACTCATCTTAAGCTTATCAGCTAACGATGAACCCATCAGCCCCCCTGATTCCTTAGATAATATGGAGTTTAATGTCCCCGTATTAAAACTAGGCACCACTCAAGGAGCTATGTTACCCAAGATTATGGGTATTGAAATTAGCACTAACGGCAACAGTAATGTACGTTATTCCTCTGATAGAGGTGTTGAAAACGTAGGTACGACTAGTTTTCCCTTTGGGCAATCACCGTCACTAAATTCCGGTTTTAATCTGATTGCTCCTGAATGGTACGGCTTTGAAAACGCAACACTCACGATTACTCCTCAATGGGTGGGATTGCCCGAAGAGAATTTTAGAACGTGGTATAAAGCATATAACTCTCAACCCGATAATAGTGCATTTAAAGTACAGGGATATTTAGTCACTCCTCAGGGAAAAAACAAACTAAAAGAGACTAAGACTCAAAAAGAAATTAAGACTCAACCATTATTTGATGGAACGGATAAACCACAAGGAAAAAGCCTGAGTTTTCCTTTACCAGTAATGAATTGTCTTATTGCAGACAGTCAATCTCCAAATGACTGGCCAGCTTTTATTCGTATAGAATTAGCTGAACAGGATTTTATGCATTCTCAGTACAATGAAACGCCTCTAAATAAAGCATTACCCTATACTCCTCAAGTCAGTTCATTGAAAATTGAATTCAGAGCAGAAATCAAAACTGGGCAATATTCTGTTTATCCTCTCACCCCTTTTGGCTGGGACAAAGCAAACGCAGAAACGCCATCATTAATCAGCGACACATTTTATTTAGGCTTTACCGATGTATTACCTGGACAAACTTTATCCCTGTACTGGCAATTAGAAGGTATTAAAAAACTACCTTTATCCTGGTCTTATCTAAACCAAGAAAATACCTGGAGTGCATTGGATAATTTGGTACACGACCAAACCCGCAATCTATTTGATCGAGGAACTTGGCGTACCTTATTACCACAGGATGCTTCAAACCAAGCATCCCAAATGCCGAAGGGGCAATACTGGGTGAAGGCACAAATTTTACAGACGAATCAAGCAATACTGACTGACCTGTATTGGCATCGGAAAGATAACGATGGCTGGAAATCTGCAACACCTCTTCGCCTTTCAAATAACATGAAATTACCAACAAATGGTATTCAGATTTTTAGTCCAACATCTAATGATATCCCGATTCTATCCGGCTACCTAATTACTTGGCCTTTATTCACATTCCTAAAAAAAGGGCTCAACATTACATTAATTTTGGGAAGTAAATGGGAAGGTAATTCTGAGAATATAGCTGCTAAAATAAGTTCAGGAAATCACTGGTTAACACTGTCAGTCGAATATCTCAGTGACATTAATAGTATTAAGTTGCAATTACCAAACGATGATAACAATGATCCTATCAGCCCCCCTAATGCTCTGGATAATATGACGTTCGATACGCCATTATTAAAGCTGACAACTACTCAGGATTTCACTTTACCCTGGATTTATAAGATATGTATTAACAGTAACATCGTGCTCTCTGCTTCCGGCAATTCAAAAGCAGAAATCTCTCGTTTCCCTTTTGGCCAATCGCCATCACTGGACTCCAGTTTTAGTCCGAAGGTAGTTCTCCCCGAATGGATTAACTCTGAATATGCATCAAACACAACATTCACTATTACTCCTCAATGGGTCAATTTACCTACAGAGAACTTTTCATCGTGGTATAAAGGATATGCTAATAAACCTACCAATAACAATGTATTTAAAGTGGAAGGCTATCTTGTCACTCCATATAGAGGAGAGAAAAAACTTGATGAAACTCTGTCATTATTTGATGGCGAAAATGCACCACAAGGAAAAAGCCTGACTTTTACTTTACCTGACAAGTATTATTTCTATTCAAACAACCATGAGACAATTAGTATAAAAATAAAACTCGCTGAGCAAGACTTTATGCACGCTCAATACCAGCAAAGTCCTACAGGTAAAAAACAACCCTACACCCCACAACTCAGTGAATTACAGGTGGAATTCAGTGCGACAGCTTTCCGTCGACAATTCTCCATTTATCCTCTCACGCCTTTTGGCAAGGGCGAAGCCGGAAAAGATATAACACCATTAACTCACGATACATTCTATTTAGGTTTTACCGATATATCACCAGGGCAAACTTTTTCTCTATATTGGCAGCTAAAGGGCCTGAAAAATCTATCTTTGTCTTGGTTTTATCTGAGTCAAAGAAATACCTGGGAATTATTAAATAGATCAACTTACAACCAAACATATAATCTATTTGAATCAGAAGATCAAAGTATCCTATTACCTCAGGATGCTTCAAACCAAACCTCTCAAATGCCATCAGGGAAATACTGGCTGAAAGCACAAATAGAACAGGAGAAAAAGCAGATAAAGATAGTCCCTCCAGATTACCCAAGAATTAAAGGATTGTTATATAACGCCACAACAACCACGTTAATCAACACAGTAACAGTAGAACAAGATCACTTAATCAACAGATTAGCCGTTAACAGCATTAAACAGCCAGTGAACTCATTTATTGCAATCAGTGAAGTGGCTCAACCTTGGGCATCTTGGAATGGTCGTCCGAAAGAAGACGAGCAAACCTTTTTGAAACGGGTTCCCGCCCGGCTGTCCCATCGTAATCGAGCATTAAATTGGGGCGATATTGTCACCTTACTAAAAGAGCGTTTTGTCAGTATATTTGATGTCAAATACCCTTCTACCAATGAATTAACCAAAATACCAGCACCAGAAAAGCGCCAATTAATCGTCATCCCTGATAATCGTTACAAAGATAATGATGATTCACTCCGTCCAGAATTGAACCAAGCTCGATTAACTGAAATGGTCGAATGGTTAGATCAATTAAGTAGCCCCTGGACAACCATTGAAATTAATAATCCCACATACGTTGATGTCCCGATTAGCTATGAATTGGTATTTGCTTCAGGAGTTAATCCCGATTATGGCAGTCATCAATTACAACAAGAATTGCGCCGGAAATATATGCCGTGGGGAGAAAATATTGCTATTGGCGTAACACCAGGTAATCGCATTGACTATTACCAGTTATTAGCCACGATTCAACAATCACCTTATGTTGAACGGGTCACTAACTTGACTTTACAAAAAGACAGTCTATCCACAGATGCTGTAGGTAAAAGTATAGAAGCCGACGATGATGAAGTATTGATTTTAGTCTGGTAATAATCCCCCCTAAACGAAGGAGTTAACAAATGAATAATCGAGATAGACTATTTCCCATTATTAAAGACGATATTGCCTTTGATACCTTACTTACTCAGGCAAAAACCGTTATTGAGCAACAATCCGGCCAATGTTGGAACGATATGGGGGAAAATGATCCAGGCATCACCTTATTAGAAGCTTGTTGTTATGGTGCATCTGATTTAGCTTACCGCCATTCATTACCACTGAAAGATCTTCTTACTCCTAAACAAGAAAAACGGACGCCAGGCGATGGTATTTTCCCTAAAGAGTTTGGCCCTCAACAAATATTGACCTGTGGCCCTATCACCGAAGAAGATTATCGTCGGGCTTTATTAGATTTGCATAGCAACGACAAAATCGATGGTTATTTTTTCTTTAATGACGTGCAACTTATTCGTGAACCTAAAAATCAACGCTATACATACTGGTATAACAAACAAGAACGGCAATACAGTTTTATTAAAAAGCAAGATGGTAGTTCATCACAGTTAAAGTTAACACTCAGAGGAAATTATTGGCTTTATTTACTCCCTAGTCGAGAAACCGAAAAAATTCAAGATAATAGAATTCAAGCTCAGAAAAAGTTGGATGATTTTCTGAGGGACAATCGCAATTTAGGAGAATCAATCAGTAAAATTATTTGGCTGGAACCCATCGATCTACCATTGAAAATTGATATTCAACTTGATGACGACGTTAAAGATATCACTGATATATTCGCTAAAGTTTATAAAACGGCGGAACAAATGGTAGTTGAAAAACCACGACGTTATACCACCCAAGCTATGAGAGAAATGGGTTACAGTAGTGAAGAAATTTTTAATGGTCCATATTTACGTCATGGTTGGATTCCCCAATTACCTTCAAACGAAGATTACACCAAACCTAAAGAACTAAATCTAAGTCCCTTAGTTAACCAACTACTGAGAATCAAAGGAATCAAAAAAGTTACCCAATTCACGTTAGATAAGCATAATGAAAGAATTTCTAAACTACCAAACGATAATTGGTCCTGGACAATCGTTCAAGGGTACTATCCCAGACTATGGGGCAACGATCCCTTACAATCGATTACCTCATCAAATAGCCCACTCACCATTACAGCCAAAGGTGGCGTTAAAATTGTTGTTTCCAAACAAGATGTAGAGGAAAAGCTCATTGCAGAGCCACTGATTGAGACACAACCTGAATTACTGGATTGGGGTAAATATCGTAAGGTTCTGGATTACTATCCGGTAAACAATAAATTACCTCCTTGCTATGGATTACAAATTAATACCCAACAGCAAGTACAATTACATCAGTTTATGTTGCCTTTTGAACAAACTTTGGCTAATCACTGCGCGGATCTCGCCTTGTTACCAAAACTATTGGCTTTTAAACAACGAGGGAATACTGTACGTGGTACTCAATGGCCTTTTAAAGAAAATACTGTAGCTCAAAATATTCATCAAAATATAAAATCTCATTTAATTAATCAAATGAATAATGAAGCCAAAATCAATAATAATGATAAAAACTATACTAAAGAATTGGTGATGTTAGACTATCTATTGCAATATTTTGGAGCGCAATGTGCAACCCCTCTTCTATCACAAGACTCAAACTCTCAGGAAGATTTTCTATCTACTCAGCGCGAATATCTTTCTCAACAACCTAGTTTAGCCTATCAACGCAATAATATTCGTATTGATAAAGTATCAGCGCTGCAAAAACGCATTGCCGCCCGGCTAGGTCTGGGAGGGGAATGCTTCAAAGAAACACCAGAACTGGATAAACTCCCTTTTTATTTAATTGAACATCGTCAACTCTTACCAATAAAACCTAATGAAAAATTTAATAATGACCAAACACCTGATAATCTAGAAATTAAAAATGATCAAGTCATGATTACACAAATTGATACAGCAGGCCATTTAATGCAAGGTCAAGTTATTAATCTGGAATTTAGAGAAGACTACAATGTATTCAAATTTCTGAACCTAATGATCACTGAAGTGACAGGAGATACATTCACTATTAACACCAATAACAATAATGATCTAAAAAACAATCTGGACAAATTACAAAACGCATTTAAGCAGCTTAATAGCCTGCACTGGCGCAATAGTTCCGTGTGGATAGAAGATATGGATTATCAACTCGTTTATGGCAGTGAAGAGAATCAAGAAGAAACCGAAAATAAACGATGGATTACCCTTAATGACCAAAACCCCTTCCCTGCCATGATCGAAAAGAATGATGAAATCACAATAAGAACCAAGTCCGATTATGAACTTACAACCCAAATTGTGCAACTTGATAGTGCTAATAACCGGATATTACTTAGAAAAGATGTAAATTCAAAAAACGAATTTCCATCAAGAGAATATATATCACACCACTGCTTGTCCTACACAAAATATGATTACGGATACGGAGAGGAAAGCACATATAAATTGATTTCTATCGATACAACCTCAAATGAAAATGAACGCTGGATTACCATCAGAAAACAATCCGATGAATCTCCTTACGATAGTTTTCCTTTTGATATGTTCCAAGCGGATGATGAAATAATACTAAAATTTGACCCGGATTATGAGCTTAAAACACAGGTAAAAGAATTTGATCGTATAGAAAAACGAATATTAGTTGAAAAAAACATAGATCAAATAAATAATTTTCCATCGGAAAGCAACGCATCGCACTCTTATTGGTACTTCTCCGGAGAAAGATATATCCAATCTGACCAATTTTCATTTGTAGTCAGCATAGTACTGAATCGAGAACGCATTAAGAGCGGTACTACTGATTTTTACAAATTAGAATCTTGGGTGAAAACTGAAATTTTAGCTGAACTGCCCGCTCATATCTCACTCGTTATTCATTGGCTATCATCGGAAGAATTCGAAAAATTTGCCAGCACTTATAAACTTTGGCAAAATAATGGCGCTCCTTTAGGTGATCACGCATATAGAATTCTAGAAACATTAACACTAGGAAAGAAACCTTCTGCTTCAGTAGAAGAATACAGTGAAGAAATAATGATTTCATAAGGATTATTTTATGATATCTAATATTACAAAAATATCTATGAATCCAAATATTCACAAGTTATTTTAGTGTATTAATATCCTGTGGAAATTATTATTACGATTCTATGAAATATTTTACTCTTAGCTTTCTCTATATCTGTTATTTGCAAAGAGAATATTAATATGGTTTCAGAGATAAATCTGTTAAATAGGATAATCATTACTATTGAAGCTAATAATGCACAGGTAGCTAAAAAAGTCTTACATGGCTCCCTACTTAATCAATCCAGTATAAATAAATTAATAAATTCCTATTTTAACCAATATATTATTAATCAAAATATCTATTTTGAGGTACTCACTCTGAATCTTGGCGAAATAAGATTAGATGATTTTAATTCACTGTTTTTTATTCTACTTAATGATAAATTTAATCAAGTATTAAACCAATATCAGGTAAATAATCATACTGATATTGATAAATTTATTCATTACTTACAGCAACAAAATTCCATATCAAACCCAATAGCAGGAGCGAAGAATAGTGAAATTACTGATGTAAACATTAAACAATTAATCAACCAATTACCCCAGATACAAAATAATTGGACGTTATTATTAGCAAAAAGCTGTTTATCTGAGCATAGTCTGCAAAACATCCTGGCTATCAGAGAACCTGCTTTATTAACTGCCATTAATCGAAAATTATCGGAGAACACAATCACACCGCAACATCAGGAGGAACCAGTTTCCTCCTGGCAATTAATACTGAATGCTCTGAAATATATACAACAACATAATACACAAGAAATACCTGAACCCGACGCGAAAATTATCTCACGTATCACGGCTGAATTTAATAATGGAGCGATTAATATAGCATCTATTATCGCGTTATTTCGCCAGACTGCAACCTATAATTTTCCATTAAATAATTGGTTGAAACAACTCTGGCAAAAAGCACCTGTTTCCCAATATTGTAAAAAATATCTATCGGTTGAAGAATACCAATATCTGTCAGAATATTTTATTCCCAAACACGGGGATAAAAATAAATCTGGTAAAAAATCATCCGTGGATTCTGAACCAGTTTTATCACCTGAACATTCTCCTCCGCGTCAGATAAATAATGCTGGAATATTAGTTTTATGGCCGATATTACCTGCTCTATTCAATCAACTTGGTCTACTTGAAAAGCAGAAGTTTATCCATCGTCAAGCCCAATTCAACGCGGTTGATCTCCTTGATTATCTCATTTGGGGAACCGAAAAAGCACCGATAGAACGTAAAGGGTTAAACTCTATTTTATGTGGGCTAATGACTGACGAAAATATCGAATCAATATCCATTGAACCAGAGAAGCAGTTAATAATAGATCAATGGTTGGACACAGTTATCAGCCAACTTCCTGCCTGGAAAAAATTAAGTCACAATGATGTTCGCCAATTGTTTTTACAACGACCGGGTGAATTACAAATAGATGAACAAGAAATCAATATCACGGTACAACATCAACCGTTTGATGCACTATTATCTGACTGGCCCTGGCCATTAAATATCGCCAAACTACCCTGGCTGGTTCGTCCTTTATTAATCAACTGGCAAACTATTTAAAAGGTTTATATGAACTTCCCTCTGACAAATAACCACTGTATGGCAGCAGAATTGCATTGGATTTATCCTCATCTGGAGCGTATTGATCTATTATTACAACGCTACTATTACCAAAAGGGAAATTGGTACGATTCCTTACCGGAGAGTTTTTTACTGACCGAAGATGAAATAGAGCAACGTTTGGTAAAACCATTAGGCGTACCTCATTGGTTAAAACAGAGTGATATTATTGATCATAAGGAAATAGAGAATGAATCTATCACCGGTACATTATCATTGTTGATTGAGCGTTTTGAACTGACTGAATTTGAACGCGATATCTTGCTATTAGGTTTATTACCCCATTTTGACAACCGTTATCATGCACTATTTGCTTTTCTGCACGGTAACAGTAAAAAACAGTGGCCCAGTTTTGCTTTAGCAATTGAATTATTTAGCCAACGCCAAAGTGATTGGCAATTACTGAAAAATAGCTTTCTGCCTCAAACACCATTAATCAATCATCATCTGTTACAACTGAATAATGACGAGGACCCCATTTGGCTGCAAACGCAATTTCTAACACACAGTTCCGTCTGGCATTTTTTATCCAGCCAACGGGTTATTTTACCTCCCCTGATAACCTGTGCTTATTGGTATTCTTCCGTCTCACAGACTTGGTATCCACAAACCCTTTATCATTCACTTAAAAAGATATTGTTAAATGAGATAGATGAAGTACGCCCACTGGTGATCCTCAAAGGAAAACAAGACAGCGCCCAAGAATTAGCGGTCAGTAACATTATGGCACTTCATGACATCAGTACCTTAATTCTCGATTTAGCCCATCTACCGGACGAAGAGAATATCAATACTAAACCTGACCTGTTAACAGACGTAATACGGGAAGCCCGGCTACACGATGCCTGCTTATTAATCCGTAATTTTTCTTTACTTGCAGGAGAAAAAAAAAATATATCAAAGCGAATTATCCACCCTGCTAAATCAACCCCAATTACGTGTAGTTTGTCTGGTAGAACCGGGAGATTCATTCGTATGGATTCAACACCTGCCAATGGTACAAATTGAGATGCCTATAGCAACGCCGGCAGAGAAAAAATCAATGCTAAGAGAAAATCTGCCGGATAATGCCGATCAAGGAATTAATCTTACTCAGTTATGTCAGCGTTTTTCATTTACTCCCGAAACGTTACCTTTAATTATTAAAGAAGCCGTTCAATATCAAATAATCCGGCAACCAGAAGACCAATTGAAGGAGACCGATTTGCGTAAGGCATTAAATTTCCGCGCCCAACAAAATTTCGGTAAATTAGCCCAACGAATAACACCCAGACGCAATTTTAATGATTTGGTGATTTCAGAGGGATTAACTCAACAACTGAAAGAAATCATTGCCGCTATTAATTACCGAAACCAAATATTAAACGCGGGTTTTCAGGAGAAAATAGGTTATGGTACCGGTATTAGCGCCCTATTTTATGGTGAATCAGGGACCGGAAAAACGATGGCCGCAGAAGTGATTGCCGGGTATCTGGGTGTTGATTTGATTAAGGTGGATCTCTCTACTGTGGTGAACAAATACATCGGTGAAACGGAAAAAAATATCTCTCGAATCTTCGATCTGGCCGAAGCCGATTCCGGCGTGCTATTTTTCGATGAAGCCGATGCCTTATTTGGCAAACGCAGTGAAACCAAAGATTCTCAAGACAGACATGCTAATATTGAAGTTTCTTACCTATTACAGCGATTAGAAAATTATCCGGGATTGGTAATTTTAGCCACTAATAATCGTAGTCATTTAGATAGCGCTTTTAACCGCCGCTTTACCTTTATTACCCATTTTACTTATCCCGATGAAATATTACGTAAACAAATGTGGCAGGCAATTTGGCCTAAACAACTACATTTATCAGACGAACTTAATTTTGACCATTTGTCTAAACAAACAGATCTGACGGGTGCAAATATCCGAAATATTGCTTTATTAGCATCACTATTATCAGCAAATGATAATAGTGAAAAAATTGAGAACAAACATATAGAACGGGCAGTTATCCTTGAATTAAATAAAACTGGCCGATTGTTTTTTTAAATATTTAATAAAATTGGAGTCGACATGACAAATATAATTGATCCTAATAATGCGATTATTGAAGTTAATGCTGCATTGCATGAAATCTTATCCCAACATCTAAAAACCTCTAACCAAATAATCGATATTCGTTTTGATCTACTGGAAATTAATTCAATTCCTGCTAAACCTACCGTTAGTGTGTTTCTTTATGATATACATGAAGACCTACAATTACGTTCTGCGGAACCAAGGAGTTATAATCCCAACACCAGCTCATTATTACCTGGATGGATAAATATTAATTACAACTATTTAATTACTTACTGGCATTCAAGCCAACCATCAAGTGATGGTTCTAACCCCGATAGTCAACCCAATAATCAATCTGCACGCATCATGACAGCTATTTTAAATGCATTGGTTAACAATCGACAATTACCCAAAATTCCTGGCACATATACCAGAGTCATTCCACCACAAGAAAATCTAAATAGCCTGGGTAATTTTTGGCAAGCGCTCGGAAATCTCCCTCGCCTTTCTTTATTATATTCAATTACTGCACCAGTGAAACTTATGAATAATAAAGATAATATGAAACCTATTAGCCAAATCTCCACTTCTGTGGAGCAAAAACCAAATCTGGATAATTAACAAATCATTCAGGCTTTATTTGATAATTTATGTGTCGATATTAGGTGGCACAGAAGATGTTCACTACGCTCTTGCAAAAGTGAATATGACAACCAAACCCGCTAAGGAAAATAATGAAAACCAGAATAATCAAAACGTCATTCTTGAAATTTCTGGTATTACTCGTTTGGATTATTTACCCAGAATAAAAGATATTCTTTCCACATGGAAGAATAGTCATAGTGCCGTTGTTAGGATAAATGATCTTGGTATTACTATTTCAGAAGATAAATCTGACGAATTAATAGGAGTTAAACATCTCTAATTTATATTTATATAAAATCCCATTAAAATAACAATTAAAAAATTTTCATAAAACAACTTTACTTATATATTAAAATGTACTTAACTTTATTTTAGGAAAATAAAATGACAATAGTCAATCCATATAGTATTTATTTCCAACATACCTCTTACTGAAAATTAACAGGTGATAATATGGTATATGAGTACGATAAAACCATCGAGAGAAAAAGAAAACCGTCGATACAATTAGACAATAATAAAGAGCAATCATCTGAACAGGCACTAGAATTGTCTCAAAGCCATCAGAATAACCCATTACTCCACGACCTCATCACCAGCAATAATCTACGTAAAGAAGCTGCGGTCTTTGCCAAACGGGTTGGTCCCTCTTATCAAGGAATTCTGAATGGACTTGAGCGTCTCCATAATTTGAGTGGAAATGAACAATTGACCGCAGGTTTCGAATTGCATCGGCGCATTACCCGTTACCTAGAAGAACATCCTGATTCTAAACGTAATACTGCTTTGAGAAAAGTACAGACGCAGTTGGGAGATTTGATGTTCACCGGTACTTTGCAGGAAATAAGCAACTCGTTGTTGGAAATGGCGGAAACTCGCCCTGCAATGGCATCACAGATCTACCAGATTGCCCGTAATGAGAGCAAAGGCAATACACCTGGACTAACTGATCTAATGGTACGCTGGGTAAAAGAAGATCCCTATCTTGCTGCCAAAACCGGCTATCAAGGAAAAACTCCCAACGATCTGCCTTTTGAACCTAAATTCCACGTGGCGCTAGGCGCTCAGTTTGATGACTTTAAAAAGTGGTTGGACACCGCCCAGAGTAAAGGGTTACTGACTCATACCCGGCTTGATGAACAGAATAAGCAGGCCCATCTCGGCTACAGCTATAATGAATTGCTAGATATGACTGGAGTTGAAAGCGTGCAGATGGCGGTCTATTTTCTCAAGGAAGCAGCCAAACAAGCCGAACCGGGTTCTACTAAATCGCAAGAGGCAATTTTACTCAACCGATTTGCTAATCCTGCCTACCTGGCTCAACTGGAACAAAGCAGATTGGCACAAATAGAAGCAATATATCACAGCTCTCATAACACTGATGTGGCTGCTTGGGATAAGCAATTTGCCTCAGATGCGCTGACGCAATTTAATCATCAACTGAATAACGACGTGAATCTGAACAGCCAGTTGTCTCTTTTACTTAAAGATCGTCAAGGGCTACTGATCGGTGAAAGTCATGGCTCAGATCTGAACGGATTACGTTTTGTCGAAGAGCAAATGGATATATTAAAAGCGCATGGCGTGACGGTTATTGGCCTAGAGCACTTACGTTCAGATTTAGCTCAACCGTTGATAGATAAATTCCTGGCAAGTGGGAATGAACCGATGTCTGCTGAACTGGCCGCAATGCTTAAGACCAAACATTTATCTGCGAATTTGTTTGAACAAGCCAGAAACAAGCAGATGAAAATCATTGCACTAGATAACAACAGCACAACTCGCCCTACCGTGGAGGGAACACAACATGGCCTGATGTATCGTGCCGGTGCGGCTAATAACGTAGCGGTTAAGCGTTTACAACAATTGCCTGCGGGAGAGAAGTTCGTTGCCATTTATGGTAATGCTCATCTGCAATCTCATGAAGGTATTGATCACTTTTTACCAGGCATTACTCATCGTCTTGGTTTGCCGGCTCTCAAGGTAGATGAAAATAATCGTTTTACAGCTCAGGCCGACAATATCAACCAACGCAAACGTTATGATGATGTAGTTGAAGTACCCCGTATTCAATTAACATCTTATTAAGCCTTAAAAGATACATCTTTGAAAAATCAGAGCTAATACTCAACAATTGGGAAATTAAAATTAATTTTCCAATTATAATTTAAAGACATAAACATTTATTCCAATGACTCCAAATATAATAAAACAGGATTTTAATAATTATAGATTCAAATTATTAGCAGAAGATTAACTTAGAGGTAATATATATGGAACACGAATACAGTGAAAAAGAAAAACCTCAAAAATGCCCAATGCAACTAAGGGATTCTATCGGACATGATAAGGAGGATATAAATACCACAGCTCCATTGGAACTTAATTCTCAATACACTAACAAAAAAAGACCTGGGTTACAGGAACGTTTCTCGGCCACTTTACAACGCAATCTGCCAGGCCATTCTATGCTCGATCGTGAACTAACCACCGATGGCAAGAAAAACCAAGAAAGTCGATTCTCCCCTAGCATGATAATGGACAGGTTCATGCATTTCGGGGTCAGAACCAGATTAGGTAAAGTCCGAAATTCGGCGAGTAAACACGGTGGTCAAGTCACCTTCAAATTTGCCCAAACCAAAGGTACTTTCCTAGACCAAATCATGAAACACAAAGACACCTCAGGCGGTGTCTGTGAGTCTATATCCGCTCATTGGATAAGCGCACATGCCAAGGGTGAAAGCATCTTTGACCAACTCTATGTCGGGGGCCAAAAGGGAAAATTTCATATCGACTCACTGGTTTCCATTAAACAGTTACAGATGGACGGTTATCTGGATGATGAACAAAGTACCATGACAGAGTACTGGCTTGGTACTCAAGGCATTCAACCAAGCATGCAAAAAAACGACGTGGACGAACACTCATCCAAGGTAGTCGGTCAAACCGGTAACAAAGGTACAACAGACCTATTACGCGCCATTCTGGATACGGGTGATAAAGGCTCAGGCTACAAGAAAATTAGTTTTCTCGGAAAAATGGCTGGACATACTGTAGCGGCCTATGTGGATGATCAGAAAGGTGTCATTTTCTTTGATCCCAACTTCGGCGAATTCAGCTTCCCAAACATAACTTCGTTTTCTCACTGGTTCACTGACGATTTCTGGCCAAAATCTTGGTACAACCTGGAAATTGGTCTGGGGAAACAATTTGAAGTCTTCAATTACGAGCCTAAAGAGCCATAATCCGCGACGCTCACTTAACTTGTTCTCCAGATTACTCTTTCATCTCTTTTTTTAGAACAGCCATCAAATCAAGGAGCATAGATAAAATGACATCTACCTTCGACCCGGCCGTATATACCGGTACGCCTACACTCAATATATTGGCGTTCTCTCCTCCTCTGGCTCACACGATTTAACTGATTTACTCAATATCCTTATGCCACCGGCAAATGAGCAGGACCGAACGGAGAAACAACGTCGGGCCGCAGGCGCCAGAAAAGCGCTGGAAAATGCCGATTCATTTACTCTATCAGCACGGTATTTGTACTATACCGCACAAGATCCAGATTTCTTATTGTCCCTTCGCAAAGAATACAAAGATTTCAATAGCAAAAAAATTGATCGACTGATTATCAAGCCCCCTGAATGGACCAAAAGGTAGCAGAAAGAATAAACATCCATTAATCAAGCATAAAAATAGTATTTTATAAAAAAAATCTCTGGCAAATATTGTCAGGGATTTTTTTAATTTCAATGATCAAAAAATAACATTACAGCCCCAAATTAGTTTGATTTATGACCGACATCATATGAATGATTCTAGATCGATATATTGGTTTTTACATACCAATAAGTTTTTTCTATAAAAAAATAGCAATTATTGCATACAAAAATAACACAATATAAAACAATGGTATTTTTTAATAAAAAAATGTGGACACAGTTATATATTCTAAAATAAAGCGTAAATTTTATACCATTGGACTTAAAATCCACATTATGATGGATACCCCTACACCAAAGAGATAACTAACCATGTCAACAAATACAACATATCGTGTTGCCGCCGTTCAGGCGGCCCCCGTTTTCCTCGATCTTGAAGCCACCGTCGCAAAAACTATCACGTTAATTGAATTAGCAGCTAATAATGGTGCTAAGTTGATTGCTTTCCCTGAAACTTGGATTCCGGGCTATCCGTGGTTTATCTGGCTGGATTCCCCTCTCTGGGGCATGCAATTCGTCAAACAATATCACAACAATTCATTAATTATCGGTAGTCATCAATACCAACGTATTGAACAGGCCGCCGCCGATAATAATATTATGGTGGTGCTTGGTTTCAGTGAGAAAGATAAAGGCACTCTTTATATGTCCCAATCCATCATTGATCAGACCGGCAAGACATTATTAGCAAGGAGAAAATTAAAACCTACTCATGTAGAGAGAACGCTGTTTGGTGAAAGTGATGGCAGTGGCCTGAGCGTTGTCGAAACGCCTCTTGGTAAAGTTGGCGCCCTAAACTGCTGGGAACATATCCAACCTCTATCAAAATACGCGATGTTTGCCCAAGATGAACAAGTCCATATCGCTGCCTGGCCCAGTTTTTCTGTCTATAAAGGGCATGTTCATGGCCTGTCCGGTGAAATGAATACGGCAGTAAGCAGCGTATATGCATTAGAAGGTCAATGTTTCTTCATTGGCGCTTGCGCTCTGGTTTCGCAAGAAATGATCGATATGATGTGCCAAACTGAAAAACATAAATCTCTGCTTGAAATAGGCGGAGGTTATGCCTGTATATACGGCCCCGACGGCAAGCAACTTGCCAAGCCATTACCCGAAAATGAAGAAGGGTTACTGTATGCAGATATCGATCTGAGTGCGATTACCTTAGCAAAAGCGGTCGCAGATCCTGCCGGACACTATTCACGGCCTGATGTCACCTGTCTTCTTTTAGATAAAACCCGGCGTCAACCGGTTATCATGAAACAAGACTATTGCTGTGATAGCGAAGTCTGTATTGAAAAAGAGAGCATCTGTGAGCCATTAGAGAAATCGTCTACAGCGATTAATATCGATGCTAAATAATAACGGATAAAATCAGTTTATTTTAAATTTTGCAGCCGTGATTAAACGCCGTTATTCCCCAATTACACGGCTGCATTCCAATCAATAAAAAACGTTTAATTAGCATCATCCCCTCACAGTAATAACATTTCTCTTTCCATTTCTTCACAAATATGTACTATTCATACTGTTTACTATTCACCACAGAGTAACTTTAATAAACATCCCATATTAGCTACAGAAGCCTTTCAACCCACCTATCAATGGATACATTGGTTTATATTTAACCACATTATAAAAAACTATAAATAAATATTTATATATAGTTATACTAATTAATAATTTTATGATGTTATTAATTGATATTTGATATTAACCAATATCAACTATAATCACCCTGCCTTACGATTGTGACTTTAAAATCACAAAATAATATTTTTATATGGACAATCATCTCCGTAAATCAGATGAATACGGTAGCTATATAGATAAATAATAAATTTAATCAACTTGGAGGATTATATGACAAATTCCGAATACGATATCGAAAATAAAAAAGAGAGCTATCATTCAATAGAAACAGAATATACCGTAGTCAATGGAAAATATTGGGAATATAAGCGAGATAATAATAAAAATGAAGATAAGCCATTTATTTTCCTGCTGAAAGGCAATCAAGACTATCCAACTTTGATAACCTCTGATATTAAAGAAATGGCTCTATATACCATAGAAAATTTACTTTCTTATAATAAATACTCAGCTAAATTACAACAGACTTTAAAACAAGCTGTGAACGCCGTTTTCAATGAATATTCTGAGATAAAATATTCTGATTTACTGAATAACATTAATAATATATTTAATCTCTTCTTTATAAAAAATTATAATAGCGCTGATATTGATACAGCAATTAATATCTTAATATCAAAAATAGAAATTCATGAAAAAATAAGAAAAACAAGTAAGGATAAAGCCTATTTAGAACAAAATAAAGTTGATATATGGCAGGAACTAGGTATTAATGCCGAAGAACCTTTACTGAAAATATATCGTCAGGCATTCTCTACCGTAGATATCGATGATGAGCTATATTCAGATGCATTGCTAACTTTTATGTCAGATGGAAATTTAACATTAAATGACAAAGAAAAATCAGATTATAACCAACGAATCAAAGATAAAGAGGATCTTTTCAAATCCTACAAAAAAGGCATTGAAAAGGTAAATAGTTTAATTTCCGCTAATAATATTCATCCAGGCATTCCGATTATTCACTCAGAAACAAACCAAAGTATTAGTATTGGAGATGACATACTATTATCTCTACTAGCCAAAGAAGAGATAGCATTAAAAAAACAATATCGTACCGAGTATAACCAAAAAGATATTCTTAAACTGCAAACTCTACAAGCTGCTAAGTATCATCTATTAGTCTTATCTTCATTAGGCACCCTCTTATATCAGATTGCCCCTAAAGTTGGAAAAATGATTCGAGGTCATGGTGATTATCGCGATATCATTTTTGCTCAAGATCAGGCTGAATTATTATTTAAAAAATATAATATTCACTATGATACTGATCATATTCTTTCTCAAGAATCAAAACATATTGAAATGGAAGGCTGTATTATTTTAACAGCAGCAATCATTTATCGAATGAGAAAAGAAAATGCTAATGTTGAGCAAGCATTTAAGTATTCTACATTAGAAACAATAAAATTATTTGAAAATGACAAGAAAAAATTTAATCCTTTCAATAAAAGTAACGAAAAACCAGCAGGATACTTTTCTTTTATCGATTTCAAAAAGAGAGATAAATTTGATTCACAATATAACTTTAATGAACAATTTAATGTTTATAAAAACAAATATAGTCATTATGAATCCATTTTACTCAGTAAGTTAATACTTTCATCTCCGGCTGCGCAATTAACTGTTGAAGAAATTATTAACCCACCAGAAGAAGCCTTTCTCTATTCAGTCGAACAGGGTATGGGAAATGTTGCCATGATAAAAATGTATCAGGGTAATTGGTTAGTTGTCTCAACAATACAAGGCGGAGTGAAAGCAAAAAAATATACCCAACAGCAGGTTGACAGCCAGCCCACTTTACGTGCTATGTCTAGACCCAATGCTTTATTTTTAATTGAGCAAAAGATGATGATAGGCATTGGAATATTTATGGAAAATCAAATAGTCACTACAGGGAAAAGGCTGTTTCCGATTGGCTATCAGCGGGCCAAAACCTTGAGTGGCTTCTCAGAAACAAGCAGATATAAATATTCTTACGACGCATTCTGGAATGATTATTACGGTATAACTTCAGGAATGAATGTGGGGATTAGCTTCACAGATTCACCTAAATTTAATTTTTATAAAGAAGAGAACTTACTTTCTGTTACTACGAATATAGTACAGCAAGGTCTAAATGACATCGCAATAAAAAGTAAACAAGCGCTGGATATTACCTCTGGTTGGCACATAGCGGCAACTATCCTTATTCCTTTCTATAATGTTATCTACAAAGCAACAACCGATAGTGAATATAAATTAACTGGAGAAGATATTGGCTCAATTGTCTTTGATACAGCAAATGTGCTATTAGTTGTTGCTACTCTAGGTATGTCATTGACTGAATCAATGGCTGCAAAAGTCACACAAACCACATTGCGCCTCAGACAAGCCGGTCTGACCGGACGAGCTTTAATTACAGCAGTTATCAGGACATTGCCTGAGCATGGCATCACAACTTTACGCCAATCTTCTCGCATTCTGCTCGGCGGATTAATTGATTTAATCGAACCTTTACCGATCAGATCGACACTCACCTTAACTTACCGAGGAGTTGTCAGCGCAGTAGGTGCGATAAAAAATAGTATTAAACTTGAGAAAAGTTTCGCTGATATTTTTAGCAAAAGTACCATAGGGCTTGGCAAACTTAAAAATGAATGGAAAGTCAGCAATATTTCACTTGATAGAATGGTACCTCATGCAAATGAAGGAATATATAAAGGGATTTATTCAATACGCCCTGCTAGTGTGGAAACAACAATTAAACAGAACTACTATATAAAGGAATCTGGCGCTAATTATCAAGTCAAATGGGATGAAGCAAACCACACTTGGCGCGTAGCCAACCCGGCTTATCCCGAACAATTTAGTTACTGGCCTGCGGTGAAATTAGATAAAAATGGACATTGGGTTACTCATACCGATGTATCTAATAAATTTCTTATCCTGGAGCAAAGTAAAAAAATAGATCAGGAGCTTGAGGCAGCACGCAGTAATATTAATAATGATAAAATATTGGATGCATTTATTCATATCAATACCGCATTCAAAAATTATGAAAAATATGATATCGATAAACTATCAAACATTACTGATACATTAACCCATTTCCTGGAAAAATCCCTCAAACTTGGAGATAAAGAAGCCCTATTCAACACAGAGATAGTGAATATCCAACAAGCCTGGATACGTGAAGTCACTTTACCATTACAAAACAATCCATTACCAAAAAACCTCAGTATTTCAGCTGAAAAAATTAATGCTATCAAAACCGAGCTGCCTTATTTATTAAGGGAAATCTATCCCATTGAAAATCAATTACCTAATGCATCAGCAATCAATAAAATCGCCCTTGCTATTGAAGAAATACCTGGCACACCGATGCCGAAATATTCTTCTGGTAATATCAAAAAAACAATACAATACACATCCGTAGAGAGTAACCGTGTAGATATTCCTCCTGTGGGGATCACAATAACAGGTAATGATCTATTTATTAATCGAGTCACTCACGTACTCGATGAAATAAGTGAAATCCCTTCCGGAAATATTGTTATTCAGGAACTTGAAAAACAGGGCTTAAATATCGAACCACCGATGATGGATGCCATTGTACGAGAAAAAGATGGTCAATTTTATGCCCGTAATAGCGCCAATAACAGTATTGCCTTTGATCCAGATAATCATCTGATTGGCACAGAAGAAAAACTGACCGAAGAGCCTTGGCGTTCCCGTGAACCGGCTATCGCTTTATATCATGAGATGCTACATATTTATTATAATCGTTACCCAACATGGTTTACTTCTATCGATAATAAAATGATTGATCAAAAAGTCAGTGGCGGTTTTTCTTTGCTAGAAGAATCACGTATTGTGGGGACAAAATATTACGCCAACGATAAAAATACGTTATTTGATTTCAGTAATCCCGACTATTTATTGGAAAACAATTCAGCCTTATTGACTGAAAATAGATTCAGAGCAGAATATGCCATATTTAAAGGTGAAAATGAGTATATTATCCAACCTTATTATGGTAAAGGCGATAGCCAAATCCCATTGAAAAATATCAAAATAAATATCAATGAATCACACCGCAATGTTATGGGGGTGGGCAGTGAAAAACCTGAGAAAATGCCCGGTGAATCAGCTACTGATTACCGTAATAGAGTGAGGGAATGGAGAAAAGCTAATAAAAAACCGGAGGACGGCATTGGATTAGATGATATTAGAAAAACAAAAGCACAATTCAGAATTGGGCTTTTACAAAAAGAATATCCTCAATTTGAACCACAAAAAATTGAGCTTGGTGGTGCATTCGAATTATGGACAGTACCTAATGAACCTGCGAATAGATTAATGCTGAGTTCACATGGCTATTTTTTCTCTGATAGTGCAACGACGCAAGTTCCGGCGGGAAAAACGATTCAATTTCTTGGTCCTCACGGTCAAACATTATTGGAAGCACCGGAAAATCCATTAAACTCCCCTTTTGATGTCACATTAGGCAACAGCGGTTTTACGATACAACCTTATGCAACGGTAGAATCAGGCAATAAAGCAAGTTCGGCCAGTGTAAAAATAGGTGATAAAACGTTTACCGTGAACGACATTCAGAATATGGCTACCAAAGATATTGAAAATTATCTGCTAGCCACCGGAGTAGAAGCCAATACAACCAATCATGGCAGGGTAAGAAATTACGGTATCAAATATTATGAGAAAATGCCTGATGAGGAAGTGAAGGCGGCAATATGGAAAAATAGAGCAGACAGTTCGAATATCAATAAATATGACGCACTATTAGTCAGCCCGGAAGCGGGAAATCGTAAAAAATTGTCCGATATTTTTACGCTGCTAAGAACCGACGAAAGGATGGCAAAATATGATGAAATTACCTTTGTCGCCTGTCGTGAAGAATTGAATAGAATCAACATGAAATCAGTACATGATACCGGCCTTGGCGGTGGTTATGAACCTAAATTTCAACCGACGGTAGTTCTTTCACGTTCAAAACGATCGGCGACACTTATGCCTGATGGAGCAATTATTTATTCCATTATTGCAGTAAATCTGCATTATAATCTCATAACAGAAAAAATCGTCGGTATAACTCCTTTCCTGTTTATCGATAATTAAAAGGTCTTTTTGTATTACTTGAAACACTAAATTGAGGCGAGAAATGTTTTCTCGCCTTATTTATTTTAAACTGTACTAATTCTGCCTACGATTTTGACATCTTATTTAGCCTACTACGTAGATCTGCGGGGGCAATATAATAAGTTGTTCGTCTTATTTTTATAGGAAAAAATATATTCATTGCCTCAAGCTCTCTAAGTAATTTTCTAGCTGTATTTTCACTAACATCAGTTTGCGTGATTTTCCAGTAACACGCCATATGTTACGTTCAAGTGATTATAAACTTAGCACTTAATCACATTTCAATTTAGTTTGGTTTGAGAAATCTGAACTTTTGTCAACTCAACCACCGAAAGTACGCTGTAACAACCAACAAGCCGTAATGAACAGGATAACAGCAACAACACATTCCATAATGCAACGCTGCCAGGGTTTCGATATGCAGGCCGAAAACCAACGTGAGCTATAAGCCAGACCGTAGAACCATATGGCCGAGGCCGCAAGCGCCAGCCACGAATAAAATCCGATGATTGGCAGGATAAGGCGCTGCTGTTGATCCCAAGATGACAACAGTTTCCAGCAGAGCTAAAGGATTTAGGAACGAAAGACCAAGCCCACGTTTCACCATGTCGAAGGGACGGGTATTTTGTTGCTCGCCAAGGGAAACAATCTCCCCACCCTCATTCATAGCCCGGCTCCCCGCCTGAAACGTCAGAAATAGCAGGAACATTACCGTGAGTAACGTCAAAGCCACCGTAATTCCCCGGTTTAACGCAATGATACTTCCAATACCCAACGCACCTGTGATAATCAGGATTACATCGCAAATCACAAAAACTGAAGCGAGCAAACCAACCCGGTCATTCAACAAGCCAACCCGGAGAATTTCCATGATAAGGAATGTTATTGCACTATTAACACCATTACAATCATTAATTAAATTTATGTTTTATGAGAATGTTCAGATATAGACCTTAGAATGAGTCTTCTTTATTTCCTGACTAAAATTCCTTTATCTACGTTTATGCTCTGCTCTGACTGAAATATCAGGGATGCTATCAGTCGGGATTATAATCATTCTACCTATGCACCATATTGAATATTCTATAATTAATATTCTTATAAAGTTTAATATAAAAATCATAACTGAATTAAATTCCCAAGGAGTCAAATCATAAGCCTTGCTTATAAGCCAAATATCAATATAATGAGAAAATAAGAATGTATTTTACAACCAAAAATAAGGTAACTAAAATGACAATATCATTGGAAAATAATATAGATATACAAGACAGTAATATTAAATTACACCTTTTGACTTTAGAAGCGTTAGATATGATTAAAAAGAAAAATTTTAATCAGTCAGATTCTTTGTCTCCACAAGGTGTTGTATCCAGTGTATTAAGTATTTTATTAAAACTGACGTACAAAAAACTGACAGAACCTAAAGAAGTCGATGTCATTGGAATTATTCAAGATACATTAATTAAATATACCAGTGAATGGTTAGAAGCAGAGTATCAAGCCGTAAGAAAAGATGCGGAAAGTTTACAAGATGCCATCTCATCTTATCAAAAGAATCCCACAGATGAAGCAAGACAATTAATTGTAGTTCGTAATGAAATCGCGATAGCGGATATGCGTCGCTTGTGTATTCTCAGTATTAATACAGCGAAGAAAAACAGTATTCCTCTCTTATCCAGCATTTGTGCCCTTTCCTGTTTATTATACTTTTTTACATTAAGAGATACCTTGGTTAATGGATCAGAATGGGGTTATTCACTTTACAGGGCAACCGCATGAATGCTTAAATATTATTCAGATTAGAAAATCCTGCTTGTACGACTTGTTCCAGAAATTGCGTTTTCATCCAGGCTCGCATTCGTTTCTTTCTTATACTTAATTTGCTGCCTTCTGTTTTCAGCATATTCAAGGCAATTCGCCTCAATATCGCGATATTTTCCGCCGCATTTTCTCGATAA